>NZ_JBAGKI010000080.1:0-24105 GCF_036689795.1 Micromonospora palythoicola
CCCGCCGCGCGCCGTTGTTGCCGTCGTCGAACGCCTCGTTCACCACGTCCCACGAGTCGATCTTGCCGCGGTAGTAGGTCGCGACCTGCGTGACGTGGTTGAGCATCGCGTTACGCAGCGCGGTGCCCGACATGTTCTGCATCCAGCCGGGCTGCTGCGAGTGCCAGGCCAGGGTGTGGCCCCGGACCTTCCAGCCCCGGGACAGGGCGTGGTTGACGATCCGATCGGCGTTGGTGTAGGTGAATCGACCCTGCTGCGGCTCGAGCGCGTCGATCTTCATCTCGTTCTCGGCCGTGACCGAGTTGAACTCGCGGTTGAGAATGCCGACATAGGTCGAGTCGGACAGCTTGTTCGCCGCCACCGCGGCACCGAAGTACCGCCCGGACTGGGCCGCGGCCGCACCGAGGGTGGACTCGGCGGCCTGGGCGCTGGAGGTCGCCACCACCACGCTGGTGGCGACGAGGGCGAGACCGACTGCGGCCGAGACCAGCGCGGCGCGCGGTCGCAGTCGGGTAGCCGGCCGCCCGCTGGCGCGGGCGTGGGCGTTGTTCATGGCGTGAGCCTTTCGACGAAGCCGTGCTGATGAATAGCCGGCCCCGACTACTGCCCAGCACGATGGCTCTCCGTCGCCGACGCGGTCGCCCGGATGCCGCGTCGGCCGGTGCACTCAGCCCGCCATCGTGAGTAGATCGAGGCTGTTGTATCGAAAACCTTATCGAAACAGCTCCGAAAGCTCAACGCGCCAGGGAACTCTTTGCCCGTCCGTCCCGGTCACCATCCGAAACCGCTGCCGTCGTAGCGGCGGGGTGGGATGTCACGCCGGTGAGATCTGGGCTCCCGAAACTTTCGGCCGGTGCGACCGGTCCGCGGTGACGCCGCCGAGCACATCGGCCAGCCAACGCAGCTGCCGCCGGGTGTGGGTGGCCTCCCCGTGCTCGTGCCCGTTGAACGGGTAGACGTGCATCGCGCGCTCGGGCCGGGGGCCGAACGCGGTGGCGCCGTAGTGGTTGTAGGCCGCGAAGCCGGTGCTCGGGGGGCACACCATGTCCCGCAGCCCGATGCCGAAGTGGACCGGCGCGTGGGCCCGACGGGCGAAGCTGACCCCGTCGACGTAGGACAGCGTGCGACGTACCGCCGGCTCCGCGTCGCGGTTGACCGCGAGGTAGTTGGCGATCTCGCCGTACGCCCCCACGTCGGTGATGTCGAGGGCCCGCTGCGGGTGACAGAGGAACGGCGCGGTGGTGAGCACCGCGGCCAGTTCGACGTCGAGCCCGGCGACGGCAAGGGCCAGTCCGCCACCCTGGCTGTTGCCCGCCGCCACCACACCGTGCGGGTCGACCCCCGGAAGGGCGCGCGCCGCCTCGACCGCGCGCGCCGCGTCGGTGATGAGCCGGCGGTAGTAGTAGCCCTCCGGGGTCATGATGCCGCGGGTCAGCGGCGACGGTCCCCCGGGTGCCTCGCCGTGCGGGTCCGGGGTGTCCCCCGCGCCGTACCGGCCGGACTGTCCCCGGGCGTCCATGAGCAGGTGGGCGTAGCCGGCGGCCGGCCAGATCAGGCGTTCGTGCGGCAGCCCCCGGCCACGCCCGTAGCCGACGTACTCCACGATCACCGGCAGCGCCTCGTCCATCCCGGCCGGGCGGTTGTACCAGGCCCGGACCGGGTCGCCGCCGAACCCGGCGAAGGTGACGTCCCAGCTGTCCACCAGGCGCAGGTCGGTCGGCTCAGGCCGGACGTCGAGCAGCACCGGTGACTGCGCCGCCGCGTCCAGGGTCGACCGCCAGAAGGCGTCGAAGTCGGCGGGCTCGGCCACGGCCGGCGCGTACTGCCGTAACTGGTCCAGGGGAAGGTCGAACAGGGGCATGGCTCCTCGCAGCGGGCTCGGTCACGAATGCGGTGGCGGTGCAGTGCTTTCCCGGATCACCAGCTCGGCGACCAGGTCTATCCGGCTGGTGGGCAGGGCGTTGCCGCGGGCGAGATCGAGCAGCATCTGGGCGGCGGTGCCGGCCATGTCGCGCAGGGGCTGGTTGACCGTGGTCAGGGCCGGACCGACCCAGGCCGAGAGCGGGAGGTTGTCGTAGCCGACCACCGACACGTCACCCGGCACGTCCAGGCCGAGCTGCCGAGCCGCCCGCAACACGCCGAGCGCCTGCAGGTCGGAGCCGGCGAAGATCGCCGACGGCCGGTCCGACCGGCTGAGCAACTCGATGCCGTGGGTGTAGCCGGCGTCGAGGTGGAAGTTGCCGTGCCGGATCAGCGTGGCATCGATCGGGACGCCGAGTTCCTCGTGGGCGCAGCGGAAGCCGGCGGTGCGGGCGCGGGCGCAGAGCACGTCGCGCGGACCGGAGATGACCGCGATCCGGCGGTGCCCGAGATCCAACAGGTGTCGGGTGGCGATCAGTCCACCGTTCCAGTTGTTGGAGCCGACGGTGGGCACGGAGGCCACGCTGGCGCTGTCGGTGTCGATGACGACCACGGGGATCGACTGGCGCTGCAGCTGTTGCCGCTGCGGATCGGTGAGGTTGCACATCACCAGCAGCACCCCCAGGGGACGCCGGGCGACCACCGCGTCGACCCAGGACTGCGGCGGTCGGCGGGCGGCACTGAGCTGCGACAACATCACGTTCACCCCGGTCAGGGCGGCAACCGCCTCGACCCCCCTGATGATCTCCAGAGCCCAGTCGGACCCGAACTCGTGGAACACCAGGTCGATCTGACCCTCGCCGGGCGCGCGGCGGGCGCGTCGCCGGTAGCGGTGTCGTTGCAGGCTGGCCTCGACCCGCGCCCGGGTCACGGCGGCGACGTCCGACCGTCCGTTGAGGACCTTGGAGACCGTCGCGGAGGAGACACCGACCTCCCGGGCGATGGTCGCGATGGTGGCGGAGCCCAGCGCTGCCGACGATCGCTTCTCTGCCATCCGATCCTCTGCAACGAATCCGAAATTTTCGGCGACTGTAGCACGCCGTGCACCACCAGAGGGTGACCCGAGTCGATGCTGCCCACTCGTGACGATGAATTCCGGCAATCGCTTACCAGCACGACAGGTGTGGTCTGAACAGTCTTTCCGCAACCCTTGACACACCCTGTTGACGCCCTTAGGTTCCCCGACACAGGTGTCCGACTGGTTTCCGAAAATTTCGATAATCGCCGTGCTCCACGGCGGTCGGCGTGGCCTGCCGGGATACCTCCCGGCCCCGGCCGGAGGGGTTCGCATGACAAGTCAGCTGCCCGTCGACGACCGATTGGCGTCCACGCACGCCGATCGGTGGCGTGATCCGACGTTGCGACCGGACGAACGGGCCGACGCGCTCATCCCGCTGATGTCGCTCGAGGAGAAGCTCGCTCAACTGGTCGGGCTGTGGGTCGGCGCGGACGCTTCCGGCGAGGGCGTCGCTCCCCATCAGACCGACATGGTCGAGCACACCCCACCGTGGTCGGAGGCGATCCGGCACGGCCTGGGACAGCTGACCCGGCCGTTCGGGACCGCGCCGGTCGATCCGGTCCTCGGCGCACGTTCCCTGGCCGCGTCCCAGGCGCAGATCGTCGCGGCGAGCCGGTTCGGGATTCCGGCGCAGGTGCACGAGGAGTGCCTCACCGGCTTCGCCGCCTGGCGGGCGACCGTCTATCCGACGCCGCTGAGCTGGGGCGCGGCCTTCGACCCGGAGCTGGTCGAGGAGATGGCCGGGCTGATCGGCCGGTCCATGCGGGCGGCCGGGGTCCATCAGGGACTCGCCCCGGTGCTGGACGTCAGCCGCGACTACCGCTGGGGGCGCACCGAGGAGACGATCGGCGAGGACCCCTACCTGGTCGGCACGGTCGGCGCGGCGTACGTGCGCGGACTGGAACGGGCCGGTGTGGTCGCGACGTTGAAACACTTCGCCGGCTACTCGGCGTCGCGGGGCGGCCGGAACCTGGCGCCGACGGCGATGGGCCGCCGGGAACTGGCCGACGTGATCCTCCCGCCCTTCGAGATGGCCCTGCGCCTGGGCGGGGCGCGGTCGGTGATGAACTCGTACGCCGAGATCGATGGGGTGCCGGCGGCGGCCGACGTGGAGCTGCTCACCCGGACGTTGCGTGAGCAGTGGGGTTTCGACGGCGTGCTGGTCGCCGACTACTTCGCCGTCCGGTTCCTGCAGACCCTGCACGGCGTCGCCGCCGACGCCGCGGCGGCGGCCCGGCTGGCGCTGCGGGCGGGCATCGACGTGGAACTGCCCACCGTGGACGCCTACGGCGCACCGTTGGCGGCGGCGGTGCGCTCCGGTGAGGTCAGCGAGGCGCTCGTCGACCGGGCCCTGCGGCGGGTGCTGATCCAGAAGATCGAGCTGGGCCTGCTCGACGAGGGCTGGCAGGAGTTGCCGGCGGATGTCGAGGCGCTGCGTTTCGACGACGAGGCCAGCCGGGCAGTCGCCCTGCGACTGGCCCGCCAGTCCGTCGTCCTGCTCCGCAACCAGGACGGGCTGCTACCCCTCGCCACGCACCGGCGCGTCGCGCTGGTCGGGCCGGTCGCCGACGACCCGATGGCGATGCTCGGCTGCTACACGTTCCCACTGCACGTCGGGGTGCAGCACCCCGAGTACGACACCGGCGTCGAGATCCCGTCCCTGCGCGAGGCGCTCGCGCAGCGGTGTCCGCAGCTGACCCACGTGCCGGGCACCGACATCACCGGTGACGACACCTCGGGTTTCGCGGCGGCGGTCGAGGCGGCCGCCGCCGCCGACGTCTGCGTCCTGGCCGTCGGCGACCGGGCCGGCATGTTCGGCCGGGGCACCTCCGGCGAGGGCTGCGACGCGGTCGACCTCCAACTACCCGGGGTGCAGGCCGAACTGGTACGCGCGGTGCTGGCCACCGGTACCCCGGTCGTGCTGGTGGTCCTCTCCGGTCGGCCGTACGCCCTCGGCGACGCGGCGGACCGGGCCAGCGCCATCGTGCAGGCGTTCTTCCCGGGCCAGCTCGGCGGTCAGGCGCTGGCCGAGATCCTCACCGGCGAGGTGGACCCGTCCGGGAGGCTGCCGGTCAGCGTGCCCCGGCACGCCGGCGGGCTGCCCGGCACCTACCTCACGCCCATCCTGGGCCGACGTTCCAAGGTGTCGTCGGTGGACCCGACGCCGGCGTTCCCGTTCGGCCACGGTCTCAGCTACACCACCTTCGAGTGGAGCGACGCCGCGGTCGGCGACGCGCCGGGGGGCGACACCGGGGAGCCGGCGACCTGGCCGGTCGACGGGGAGGTGAGCGTCGGGGTCACCGTTCGCAACACCGGTGCCCGGGCCGGCACCGAGGTGGTCCAGCTCTACCTGCACGATCCGGTGGCGCAGACCACCCGGCCCGTGGTGCGCCTGATCGGGTACGCGCGGGTAGCGGTGGAGCCCGGCGGGGCGGCGCGGGTCAGCTTCGCGGTCCCCGCCGACGTCACCTCGTTCACCGGCGTGCACGGCCGGCGCGTGGTCGAGCCCGGTGAGGTGCACCTGCGGCTCAGCCGCTCCAGCGGCGACGTGGTGGCCAGCCTGGCGCTGCGGCTGGCGGGCGACGAGCGCGAGGTCGGCCACCACCGGGAGCTGCTGTCCCGGGTACGCGTCGAACCGGTCGCCGGGCCCGCAGCGGGGAGCCGGCCATGAGCAGCGTGACCACCCTGACCCCGTCGCCGCCCAGCCCCGACGCGACGACACCGGAACCGCCGCCACGCGTCGCCCGGCAGACCTGGCGGCGGGCGCTGCGGCGGGACTGGCAGCTGTACTCGCTGGCGATCCTGCCGCTGCTGTTCTTCCTGATCTTCCGGTACCTGCCGATGCTGGGCAACATCATCGCCTTCCGTCGCTTCCAGCCCGGCGGCAACATCTTCGGTGAGTACTGGGTCGGGCTGCGGTACTTCAAGATGTTCCTGAACGATCCGACGTTCTGGAACGTCTTCACCAACACGCTGGTCCTGGGCGCGCTGACCCTGTTGTTCTGCTTCCCGCTGCCCATCGTGCTGGCGCTGCTGCTCAACGAGGTACGGGCCCGCAAGCTCAAGCGGTTCGTGCAGTCGGTGTCCTACCTGCCGCACTTCCTGTCCATCGTGATCGTGGCGGCCATCGTCATGCAGCTGTTGTCCATGGACGGCACGGTCAACCAGCTCGTCCGCGCCGGTGGCGGTGACGCCATTCCGTTCCTGCAGCGGCCGGAGTGGTTCCGCACCATCTACGTCTCCTCGGAGGTCTGGCAGACCGTCGGCTGGGGCACGATCCTCTACCTGGCGGCGCTCACCACCATCGACGACGACCTCTACGAGGCCGCTCGTATCGACGGGGCCAACCGGTGGCGACAGACCTGGCACGTCACCCTGCCGGGCATCCGGCCGACGATGGTCACGTTGCTGATCCTCAACATCGGCGCCTTCATGGCGGTCGGCTTCGAGAAGATCCTGTTGCTGTACAACCCGCTTACCTATCCGACCGCGGACGTGATCTCCACCTACCTGTTCCGGATGGGCTTCCAGTCCAGCAACTTCAGCTACGCCGCCGCGATCGGGCTGTTCGAGGCGGTGATCGGGTTGATCCTGGTCGTCTCGGCGAACCTGATCGCCCGCCGCACGGTGGGGACGAGCCTGTGGTGACCGTCGACACCGCCGAGCGGCCCACCGGGTCCGCGCCCCGCCCCCGTCGCCGCGGCATCCAGGAGACCCGGGGCTACCGGGTGTTCCGGGTGGTCAACGGGATCATCCTGACCCTCGTGGTGGTGGTGACGCTCTACCCGTTCGTCAACATCGTGGCCCGCTCGTTGAGCGACGAGGCGTACATCATCGCCGGCCAGGTGAATCTCGTGCCGCGCGGGTTCACCCTGGACACCTACCAGCTGCTGATGTCCGATCCGTTGTTCTGGACGAACTACCGCAACACCGTGTTCTACACGGTCACCGCCACGATCATCTCGATCGTGATGACCACCTGCTACGCGTACGTGCTGTCGAAGAAGCAGCTCAAGGGGCGCGGGGTGCTTGTCGGCATCGCGGTCTTCACCATGTTCTTCACCGGCGGCCTCATCCCCAACTACGTCCTGGTCACCAGCCTGGGCCTGAAGAACAGCGTCTGGGCCATCGCGCTACCCAACGCGATAAACGTGTTCAACCTGCTGGTGATGAAGGCGTTCTTCGAGAGCCTGCCGACGGAGTTGGAGGAGGCCGCCGCCGTCGACGGGCTCAACACGTACGGCATCCTGCTGCGGATCGTGCTGCCGCTGTCGAAGGCCATCGTCGCCACGATGGTGCTCTTCTACGCGGTGGCGTTCTGGAACTCCTGGTTCGCGGCCTTCCTCTACATGGACCGGCAGGAGCTGTGGCCGGTCACCGTCTACCTGCGCAACCTGATCGCCGGTGCCACCGGCGCGGAGAACGTCGGGGCGATCACCGAGGCGAACGAGGTACAGGCCGAGGCGACGCTCAAGGCCGTGACCATCGTGCTCACCACCCTGCCGATCCTCCTGGTGTATCCCTTCGTCCAGCGGTACTTCGTCCGGGGCATCATGCTCGGCGCGGTCAAGGGCTGACCAGTAGCGAACACCCCTCCCACCACCGAGTTGAAAGGATCCCGCCATGTTCCGCAGATCGTGGCGTCACGCTGCGGCGGCTGCCGCCGTGCTGCTGGCCCTCGGCAGCGTCACCGCCTGTGGCGACGACTCGTCCGACAGCGAGGACCTGTCGGAGAACCGGGCCGGCGCGATGGAGAACTACGCCGTCGGTACCCAGTTCAAGGCCACCGAGCCACTGTCCTTCTCCGTCCTCTACAACAACCACCCGAACTACCCGCTGAAGGAGGACTGGCTGTTCTGGACGGAGTTGAAGTCCCGGACGAACGTCAGCCTCGAGAAGGTCGCCGTACCGCTGAGCGACTACAACCAGAAGCGCAGCCTGCTCATCGGCGCCGGCGACGCTCCCCTGTTGATCCCGAAGACCTATCCGCCGGACGTGCACGCGTACGTCTCCTCGGGGGCGATCCTGCCGGTCAGCGACTACCTCGATCTGATGCCGAACTTCAAGGACAAGATCGAGAAGTGGAACCTGAAGCCTGAGATCGACACGCTGCGCCAGCAGGACGGCAAGTTCTACCTGCTGCCCGGCCTGCACGAGAAGCCCTGGCACGAGTACTCGCTGGCGGTCCGCACCGACATCCTCGAAGAGCTGAACCTCCAGGTCCCGAAGACCTGGGACGAGGTCTACACCATGCTCAAGGCGATGAAGGCGGCGTACCCGGACGTCTACCCGTTCTCCGACCGGTTCAGCCAGCCCAACCCGGCCGGCAACCTGCTCAACATGCTGGCCGCGTCGTACGGTCTGGCCGGCGCGGGCTGGAACTTCCAGCACGTCAGCTGGAACGACCAGGCGCAGCAGTTCGAGTACACCGGCGCCACCGAGCAGTACAAGCAGATGCTGCAGTACCTCAACAAGCTGGTGTCGGAGAAGCTGCTCGACCCGGAGAGCTTCACCCAGACCGACGACCTGGCCCGGCAGAAGCTCGCCAACAGCAAGTCCTTCGTGATCAGCAGCAACGCTCAGACGTTGGTGAACGACTACCGGCCGGACCTGGCCGCGACCAACCCGAAGGCGAAGATCACCAAGATCCCGCTGCCGATCGGCCCGGCCGGTGAGATCAACCCGGCCAGCCGGCTGGAGAACGGCATGATGATCTCCTCGAAGGCCCGCGACAGCAAGAACTTCGTGGCCATGATGCAGTTCGTCGACTGGCTCTGGTACGCCGACGAGGGGCAGGAGTTCGCCAAGTGGGGCGTCGAGGGCACCACCTTCGTCAAGGACGCCGGCGGCAAGAAGACCCTCGCTCCGGACGTCGACATGGTCGGGCTCAACCCCGGCGCGCCCAAGCACCTGCAGAAGGACTTCGGCTTCGGCAACGGCGTGTTCGCCTACGGCGGCAAGCCGGAGCTGGTGCAGGCGTTCTTCTCGCCCGAGGAGCAGGAGTTCCAGCAGGTGATGAACGCCCGGGCGCCGAAGTCGCCGCCGCCGCCGTACCCGCTGAACGACGAGGAGCGCGAGCAGGTGTCGCTCTGGGAGACCCCGCTGAAGGACCACGTCTACCAGGCCACGCTCCAGTTCGTGCTCGGGCAGCGTGACTTCGCCGAGTGGGACGCCTACGTGGCGGAGTTGAAGAGCAAGAACATGGACGCCTACCTGGAACTGGTCAACGAGGCGCACAAGCGCTACCAGGAGAAGAACTAGCAGACCTGTCCGGTCCGGTCGTGTCGGCGCGACCGGACCGGGCACCCTCCACCCCGAGCACAGGGACGACGATGCGGATCACCGTTGCGGAGCAACCCGTCGGCCGGCTGAGCGACGCGTGGCGCCTGGCCGTCGGCACCGGCCGGCTCGACCTGGCCCTGCGCCGCGACTACCAGGACTCGTTGGCGCTGGTCCAACGCGAGATCGGCTTCCGGTACATCCGCGGGCACGGCCTGCTCAGCGACGGCGTCGGGGTGCACCGACCGTACGAGTACCGGGGCCGACGCCAGGTTCGGCACGCCTTCGGCTACCTCGACCAGATCGTCGACGCCTACCTCGAACTGGGCGTCAGGCCGTTCGTGGAACTGGGCTTCATGCCCTCCGGGCTGGCCAGCGGCGAGCAGACGGTCTTCTGGTGGCGCGGCAACGTCACCCCGCCCCGGTCGCACACCGAATGGGCCGACCTGGTCCGGACAACCGTCGGTCATCTCGTGGACCGGTACGGCCTGGACGAGGTGCGCGGTTGGCCGATCGAGGTGTGGAACGAGCCCGACCTCAAGGAGTTCTGGCAGGACGCCGACGCCGACGCCTACCACCGGCTCTTCGAGGTGACCGCGTACGCGGTGAAGGACGTCGACGCCGACCTCCAGGTCGGCGGCCCGGCGCTCTCCCCCGGCGCCGACGACGGATGGCTGCCCCGGTTCGCCGAGTTCGTCACCGACCGTTCGGTGCCGATCGACTTCGTCAGTCGGCACGCCTACAGCTCCGGCCCGGCCCAGCACGTGCCGTTCGGCGTACACCAGACCCTCGCTCCGGCGCAGCGGCTGCTGGAGCAGTTCGCCAGCCCGCGCCGGTTGCTCGCCGGCACCGCGCTGGCCGACCTGCCGGTGCACATCACCGAGTTCAACAGCTCGTACCGGCCGGACAACCCCGTCCACGACACCGCCTTCCACGCCGCCTACCTCGCCCCGGTGCTGGCCGGCGGCGGTGACCTGGTCGACTCCTTCGCCTACTGGACCTTCAGCGACGTGTTCGAGGAGGTGGGCATCCCGACCACGCTGTTCCACGGCGGCTTCGGCCTGCTCACCCACCGGCAGATCCGCAAGCCCACATACCACCTGTACGCCTTCATGAACCGGCTGGGCACGCAGATCCTGGCCCGTGGCGCGGACCACCTGGTCACCCGGGACGACACCGGCCGCATCGCGGTGCTGGCCTGGGCACCGGTCGACCTCACCGGCGGTGGACCGGTGGACGGCCACGCCGTACGCCTGTCGCTGCCGGTCACCGACCCGGCCGCCCGCACCGCGTTCCTGCTGCGCTCCTCGGTCAGCGAGGAGTCCGGCAACGCCTGGCGGGCCTGGTGCGAACTCGGCCGACCCCCGTCCCCCACCGCCCGACAACTGGACGTGCTGCGGCAGGCCGCCGAGCCGGCCCGACGGCACGGCTCGCTGCCGGTGCTGGCCGGCCGCGTCGAGCTGGACCTGCACCTGGCCCGGCACGAGGTGACCCTGGCCGAGGTGAGCCCGGTGGTCGACGAGACTCCGCCCTGGTGGGACGAGCGGCGACTGCTGGGCGGTGAGCCGTCGTGAGCACCACCACCCGTCGTGAATTCGGTGCCGGCCCGCTGTCCCGAGGGGCGGCGCTGATCTACACCCTGCTGGTGGTGGAGGTGCTGCTGCTGGTCTGTGCGGCGCCCGGCCTGGTGGCGCTGTTCGCGCTGGAGCGGCACGTGAGCAACCTGCCGCTGGTCGCGCTCTGTGCGGTGCCGCTCGGCCCGGCCATCTCCGCCGCGCTGTACGCCCTGCACCGGCAGCGTCTCGACCTGACCGAACTGCACCCGGGGCGGCTGTTCTGGCGCGGCTACCGGGCCAACCTGACCGGCTCGCTGCTGGTCTGGGTGCCGACGCTGGTGTGGCTGACCGTCATCGCGGTCAACCTGGTCAACCTGCCGGCGGCGGGGGTGCCCGGCTGGTGGGCGGTGCCGCTGGTGCTGGTCGGTGCCGGGGTGTCGGTGGTCGGGGTCAACGCCCTGGTGATCACGTCGCTGTTCACGTTCCGGCTGCGTGACGTGTTCCGGCTGGCCGGGTACTTCGTGCTGCGTACCCCGGTGGTCGCCGTCGGAACCGCGTTGCTGCTGGGGGCGGCGACGGCGCTCACCGTCGTCGCCTCGGAAGCGGCACTCGCCGCCCTCGGCTCGGTGCTGGCGCTCGCGCTGGTCCGCGGCGGTGCACCGATGACCGACGTCATCGCCGAGGAGTTCGTCGAGTGATCCGGCGGGCACCTGCGCACCGGCGTTCGGACCCCGGTGGGTGATCCGCTACGACCCGACCGCCCCGGTCGCCGGTCAGCGCTGCGGCGGGTGAGGTGTCCGGTGGGCCGTGAGCCAGTCGACGGCGAAATCGACGAGGGCGCGCTGACGCATCAGCCGGCACTCGGCCCCGCCGACCCGCCCGACTCGCGCGCCGCCGGTGCTGTCGAAGGCGTCGCCGATCTGGTCGAAGTCGCTCTCGTCGGTGTCGACGTCCTCCCAGCGGGTCCAGGAACGGCCGGCGGGGGTGCGAAGTGCCGAGCCCTCCCGTCGGCGCGGCGGATCCGGCAACCGATACTCGGCCAGGTGCAATGACGTGTTGCTGCCGTGTGTGGCACCGAGCAGCAGGACGTCACCGTCCAGCCGGTAGACGGCACCCAACGGAGAGTGCTCGCCGAGCATGTCCTCAAGCCGGTGCCCGGTCACCACCGCTTCGGCGGCCGGCCCGACGGCCGCGAACGACACCTGTGGGTGATCACTGCGCCGCGCGCCCGGCCAGGTACGGACGGTCTCCGCGACCACGCCCATCCACCGGCTCGGCGTGACCGCCGGGTCGAACGCCGGCATGTGCGCGCGGATCACCGGCCACCACGACTCCGGCACGGGCGGGTGCCGCCAGCCAGCCGGGTCGGTGTTGTCCGGGGTGTGCGTCGGCACCACCAGGGTGCCGTCCTGGCCCAGCGAGTCGCGCAGCGCTTGAACCACCGCGACCGGGCCTCCGCAGACCCAACCGAGCGCCTTGAGCGACGAGTGCACCAGCAGCACCGACCCGCGCCGCACCCCGAGCACCACCAGGTCCTCGGTCAGCGTGCTGCGCGTGTACGGCGTACCGGCGTCGATCGAGCGATCCTACCTGCCGGATGCCGAGCGAACCTCGGCGTCGGAATCCAGCGTGGACATCGGATCCGCGGACGCGCTCACTCGGTCTCGGTGGTGAGGGTACGGAGGTTCCCGCGCGCCTTCTCGAGCAGTTCGACGAACGTGGCTCGTTGATCGGCCGCCATGCCGGCGGTTGCGGTCTCGGCGAGCCTGCGCCAGGCCGCCTCGATGTCCGGGATGACGGCGCGGCCCTTCGAGGTCAACCGGATCCGGGTGGCACGCCGATCGCCCGGTACGGGTTCCCTGACGAACCATCCGCCCTGATCGAGGCGACTGAGGCTGCGGGTCACCGTGGGTTGTTCCACGCCGAGCCGGCCGGCGATCTCAGAAACCGTCATACCGTCGGGCTCCTGGCCGAGTATCCACAGCAGGACGTCCTGCCCCGGGTGCAGGGCGAGCGCGCTGAGCACGTCGGCCTGCGCGCTGCGGTACAGCTTGGCCACCTTTACCAGGGCTTTGTTGGTGGCCAGGACATCCGTCAGTTCCACCCGGGCAGTGTACGAGTTGACGAGCCGGCACCAACTGATACATAGTCGGCTAACATATAGCCGACTATAGGAGAGGTGTCATGGAAACCGGTCTGTCGAACAGGGTCGCCCTCGTCACCGGGGCCTCCGGGGCCATCGGCCGAGCCACCGCGCTGCGGTTGGCGGCCGAGGGCGCCTCCGTCGCCGTGTCCTGGTACACCAACCACGACGGTGCCCTCGACGTGGTCGACGCCGTCACGCGAGCCGGCGGTCGGGCCTGCGCCGTCCACCTGGATCACGGCAACCTCACCAGCATGCCGGGGGTCATCGAGGACATCGCCGAACGTCTCGGGCCGGTCACCGTGCTGGTTGCCAACGCCGTGCGGTGGCCGTCCTTCGACGCCGACGAGATCGGTGGTCTCCTCACGGCGCTGTCCGTCAACACCGTGGGTCCGGTGGCACTGATCGATGCGGCTCTGCCAGCCATGCGCACCGCCGGCTGGGGACGCATCGTCGTCGTGTCGACCGACATCGTCGCGCAACCCATGGCGGGGCCACTCGCCTACGCCACGGCGAAGGGCGCGCTCGAGACCGCCGCGCGGGTGCTCGCCGTCCGGGAAGCCCGCCACGGCATCCTGACGAACACCGTGCGCCCCGGCTTCACCCTCACCGACAAGGCGCTGACCGCCCCGTTCCTGGGACCGGACGCGGTCGCCGCCGAATCGGCGAAGACCCCCACCGGTCGCATCTGCACTCCCGAGGACGTCGCCACCGCCGTCACCTACCTGGCCTCGGCGGCGAACGGTCACGTCAACGGGCAGACGTTGTCGCTGGCCGGTGGTCGCGAACTCGTTCGCGGGTGACCTGGCGCGGGCAGCCGGTGTCCGAAGATGCCGTTGCTCGGACGCGAGTACGCTGCGCTCCCCCGCACGATCCGCCACGAGCGGCGGGTGGGTGGATAATCACCGGCGATGCAGCTGTACGAGCGGTCGACCGCACTCGGGCTCCTGGACACGCTGCTGCGTGGGGCGGCCGACGGCGGTCGGGTGGGGCTGATCGCGGGCGAGGCCGGGATCGGCAAGTCGTCGGTGGTCAAGGCGTTCGCCGCGGCGTGCGGCAGCCGGGCTGTCGTGCTCTGGGGGGCCTGCGACCCGCTGGTCACCCCGCGCGCGCTGGGGCCGCTGCACGACATCGCCCGGCAGGCCGGCGGTGCGCTGGCCGAGGCGGTCGCCACCGGTGCCGGGCAGTCCGAGCTGTTCGCAGCGCTTGTCGCCGAGCTGTCCGGGCCACGTCAGCGGCCGCCCAGGGTCATGGTGGTCGAGGACGCGCACTGGGCCGACGAGGCGACGCTGGACCTGTTGGTGTTCCTGGGCCGGCGGATCGAGCGACTGCCGGCGTTGCTGTTGGTGACCTACCGCGAGGACGAGGTGGGGACGGACCACGCGTTGCGGGCCGCGCTCGCATCGGTGCCCAGATCGGCGGTCAAGCCCGTCCCGGTGGCACCGCTCTCCGCAGCCTGCGTCGCCGGGCTGGCTGCCGACCACGGTCGCCCGGGTGCCGAGGTCTTCCAGCTCACGGGCGGCAACCCGCTGCTGGTCACCGAGCTGCTGGCCGCGGATCGCGCGGTCCCGGCCACCGTCGGCGACCTGACGCGGGCACGGCTGCGTCGGCTGTCGGCCGCCGCCCGCGAGGTGGCGCATCTGGTGTCGGTGATCCCGACGAGCGCCGAGGCCGCCGTACTGGCCGGTGCGGAGGACGCTGTCGACGAATGTGTCGCGGGCGGCGTCCTGGTGGCCCGGGGCGACATGATGGCCTACCGGCACGAGTTGCTGCGCCAGGCTGTCGAGGAGTCGCTCACCCCGCCGCGACGGGCGGCTCTGCACCGACTCGCGCTGACCCGGCTCGCCCGGATCGAGGGGACCGACCCGGCCCGACTGGTACACCACGCCCGGCTCGGCGGCGACCATGCCGAGCTCGTCCGTTTCGGTCCGCGGGCCGCCGCCGGCGCCGCCGCGCAGGGCGCCCACCGGGAGGCGGTCGCCCACTTCCGGGCGGTCCGGCCGCACGCGGCGATGCTGCCGGAAGGTGACCGGATCAGGCTGCTCGAGTCGTACGCCGAGCAGGCATACCTGGCCGGAATGGCGTCCGAGGGCCTGGAACCGATCACCGCTGCAGTCACCGAGCGGGAGAGGCTCGGCGACCCGTTCGAGCTCGGCGAAAGCCTGCGCCGATTGTCCCGGCTGGCGTGGTGGAGCGCGCAGGCGGAGCAGGCCCGCGACGCCGCCGACCGGGCCGTACGGGTGCTCGCACCGCTCGGCCCGAGCCGGGCGCTCGGGATGGCATACAGCAACCTGGCGCAACTACACATGCTGTCGCACCGGATGGCGGAGGCGGTCGAGTGGGGCGAGCGGGCACGGCGGCTCGCCGACCAGCTCGACGACCCGGCGACGTCGGTGCACGCCTCGATCAACATCGGGACGGCGCGAATGTTCGCCGACCATAGTGAGGGCCAGGCCACGCTGCGGGCAGCGCACACCACCGCAGCGCGCGCCGGGCACGTCGATGACGCGGCCCGCGCACTGGTGAACCTGACCACCTGCCACGAGCAGGTCGGCGACTACGCAACGGCCCACGCGGTGGCGGAGGAGGCGCTGCGGTACGCGGACACGCACGAGCTGGGTGGCTACGTGCAGTACCTGCTCGGTGTCCGGGCGGTGCTGCGGGTCGGGCGGGGCGACTGGGACGGCGCGCTGTCCGACGCGGCCGAGTCGCTGGACCGGGCGAGCGTGGCCAGCGTGGCGATCGTTCCCGCACTGGTCGCGAAGGGACGGGTCGACGCGGCGCGAGGCGGCGACGCGGCTGCGACCCTGACCCGGGCCGTCGACGCCGCGTCAGCCACCGGCGAGCTTCAGCGGATGGCGCCGGTCTGCGCCGCGTGGGCCGAGTTTCACCTGCTCGACGGCGAGGCCGACGCGGCTGCTCGGCAGTTGCGTCCGGCGCTGCGGCTCGCGGTCGACCGAGGGCACCCCTGGTTCGCCGACGAGCTCGCGTTCTGGCTGTGGCGGGCCACCAACGAGCCGGCACCACCCGTCGTCGCGTCCACGTCCGCCGTACGGCCGTACCGGCTGTTGATGAGCGGCGACTGGGCCGGGGCGGCCGCCCTGTGGCGGGCGCGCGGCGACGCGTACCGCGCGGTCCAGGCGCTCGCGTTCGGGGACCGCGCGGCGGCCGTGGCCGCGCTACGCGAGTTGGACCGGCTCAACGCCGTACGAGCGGCCCAGAGTCTGCGGGCCGCGCTGCACAGGCGCGGAGTGCCGGGGGTGCCGCGCGGTCCACGGCCGGCGAGCGCCGCCAACGCGGCAGGGCTGACGCCACGTCAGGCCCAGGTGCTCGGGCTGCTCGCGGAGGGCTTCACCAACGCCGAGATCGCCAGCCGGCTGACCCTGGCACCGAAGACCATCGAGCACCATGTGGCAGCTGTGCTCGACAAACTCGGCGCGACCACGCGCGGTCAGGCGGTCGCCGCAGCACGTCGACGCGGCCTCGTCGGCTGAGACACGACCCGGTGAGCTGCCCGGCGGCCGGCCCCGGCGTAACGCCAAGTTAGGGGTAATCCCCCAGGACGCGCCGGCCGAGGGACCCTAGCGTCCGGAACATGACGCACCTGCGAACACCCGCCGAGTCGGCACTGTACGCGGCGGAGGCCGACCGGCACGGCTATGTCCCGGCGTACGCGCAGGTCTTCGCGCTGGCACCGCAGGCCTACCAGGCGTGGACAGGGCTCGGCGCGGCGGTGCGCCGCGGGATGGACGAGCGCCGCTACGAGTTGGTCACCGTCGCCGCGGCCAGCGCAATGGGGGCCCGCTACTGCGTGCTCGCACACGCGGCGGTGCTGCGTGACCGGCACCTCGGCGACACTCAGCTGCGCGCCGTGCTCACCGACCACCACGCTGCCGGGCTGGACGACACCGAGGTGGCGGTCATGGACTTCGCGGCCCGGATCGCCACGGACCCGGCGTCGGCAACGGCCGAGGAGATCGAATCGCTGCGCGGGCATGGGCTGTCCGAGTCGGACATCTTCCAGGTCATCCTGGCTGTCTGCGTGCGCCGCTTCTTCGCCGGAGCCTTGGCTGCGGCCGGCACCGTGCCCGATCCCGAGCTGGCAGCCATTGCCGCCGTCGTGGCAGCCCGACCGTGAGTCCTGGACGACAGGATCCGAACGACAGAAGAAGGATGTATGGCGAACAAGGCAGTAGTCAGTCTCACCACCGGCCTGGAGGATCCCGAGCGGGTGACCGTCGCCTTCCTCGTGGCCGTCGGCGCAGCGGAGTCCGGTCGACCCACCCTCATGTTCCTGACCAAGGAGGCCGCTCGCCTCGCGCTCGGCGGTGTCGCCACGGCCGTCGCCTGCGCCGGCTGCCCTCCCCTGGACAGCCTCGTCGCGCGGTACGTCGCGGCGTCGGGCACGTTCCTGGTCTGCCCCATCTGCTTCGATGCGCGGGGTCTCGACAAGGGGCGACTGATAGCCAACGCCGAGTTGGGCGGCACCGTACCCATGTGGCAGTGGATCGGCGACGACCCTGTCGCGACATTCAGCTACTGACCCGATCCAAAGTCGGGTGCGGGCGGACCGGCGACAGCAGTAGCGTGCCGACCCATGACCTCGGACGCTTTCGTACCTGCCGGCTTCACCCCGCCGACGTCGCTGGTCACCGACCGGTTCCGCCTCGAACCGCTGGGTCCGCAGCACAACGTGGCGGATCACGCCGCCTGGACGTCGAGCATCGAGCACATCCGCGCCACGCCTGGTTACCCGGACGGCAACTGGCCGCCGCCGAGCGGCATGTCGCTGGAGAAGAACCTCGCCGACCTGCGCCGTCACGCCGACGACTTCGTCAACGGCACCGGGTTCACCTTCACCGTCCTCGACCCGGGCGACGGCGACGTCATCGGCTGCGTCTACCTCTACCCGTCAGCCTCGGCGGAGTACGACGTGACCGTCCAGTCCTGGGTGCGGGCCGACCGGGCGGACCTGGACGTGCCGCTCGCCGACGCCGTCGCGGACTGGATCGCCACCGACTGGCCCTGGGAGCGCCCGGACCGGTGCGGCCGCTGACGGCCGTTCAGGTGGTCGGCGAGGCGTTCCGGCTGTCGCCGAATCAGGTTCCCTTTGGCCCGGCAGTGGGTGGTGACGGGGGTTCGGGTGGTCGGCCCCGGGCGTGCCGGGCATCGGCCACAGCCATGCCGAGAAGGATGGTCAGGGCACCGGCGGCCGCGATCAACGTAGTGGTGAAGGCCAGTGGGAGCGCCGCGGCGGCCAGGGCCGTGATGCCGACGATCCGGCGGCGGGAGAGCCGGTCGAACACGACGCGTTCCAACCTGATCCGGCCGACGAGGTAGACGATCGGTCCGCCGAGGATGGGGACCAGCCAGGCCGGGCGCACGTGGTCGACCGGGTGGGTGACGGCGATCTCGTAGCCGACGGCCACCAGCACGATGCCCAGCACCATCAGCAGGTGGGCTCGTCCGGCGTTGCGGCCTACCCGAACCCTGTCCGGAGCGGAGTCGACGGCTTCCGGGAGCACCTGTCCAGCGCGGTAGTAGTAGATCCGCCACAGCAGGACCGTGGTGGCGAAGCCGGCCGCGAGCGCCAGCGTCGTCGCCAGCGACACCGGGGTGTCGGTGTAGGTGATTCCCAGCGCCAGCACACTCTCCCCAAGCGCGATCAGCAACAACTGCTCGTACCGCTCAGCGAGGTGGTGGGTCTTCTCGGGGTCCCAGGCGTCGTCCAGTTCCCGGCCCATACTCGGCACCGGCCAGGAGAGACGGGCCGCGACAAGGTCGATCGTGATGGCCAGCGACCACAGTCCGACCCGGGCCGCGTCCTCGACGAACATGCCGCCCAGCCACGGCACAGCCGAGACGGTGAACCAGATCGCCGACCGGCTGTAGAGGTTCCGTAACGCGGGCTCCCGCACCAGTCGGATGAGGGCCAGCGGTCGCCCCACCTGGATGAGCACGTACGGCACAGCGAACGCCCAGCCCCTCGCCTGGAACGCGTACGGCAGTGACGAAGCCATGAACAGCACGCCGAACGCGGTGAGCAGCACCATCGCCTGGACCGGTCGCCGGCGGGCGTCGAACCGGCTGGTGATGTGGGCGGTGGTCGTCCACAGCCACACGATCGGCAGAGCCAGCACCACGACGTACAGCAGCGCCGCCCACCGCCGAGCGAGAGTGTCGGCGGACAGGTCCGGCGCGACCCGGGAGACGACCCCCGACAAGGCGAATACCAGTACCAGGTCGAAGAACAACTCCAGGAAATCCGCCCGTCGCTTCTCTCCCTCGGTGCTACCGGTGGCTACCACTGAAGAAGACACCTCTCGCTGCCAGCGGTGCGCCCGGCAGCGACGGCATCGCCGCGCCGCGCGACCTACCGCGGCCGGCCCTGGTTGGGTGCCTGCACCGGTCAGACCATTATCGTCGCGTCACCGATACGTGGCATCGAAACGGCGGAAGGACCAGCGGCGGGGCAGGAGATCGTCGGTGCGGTGCTGCTGGCACCCTCCGAGTGCTGGTCGAACATCGGGGCCGGGAGGCAGTCCAGGCGGCAGCGTCCGAGGTGAAGGCGATGCTGCCGAGGCTCCGAACGCTAGGACGGCCTCCAGTCGCGGCTGCGGCCGGTGAGCCCGAGGACCCGGTCGAGCAGCGGAGCGTCGTCGGGCTGGGCGATCGACGGGCCGAACAGGCCGGGCGTGCCGTCGCTGCTGGCCTGCTGGGAGACGAGGCGGTGGACCGTCTCCAGGGTCCGGTCGTCGACGTCGTACGGCTGCCCGGTCGCGCGGGCGAGATCCCAACCGTGCACGACCAGTTCGTCGAGCGCGACGACGCCCATGATCTCGGCCGGCAGCCGCACCCCGGCAACGGCGGTCTCGCCGGTCCAGGCGGCCGGCTGGCGCCAGGCGGCAACCAACTCGTCGAGTTGCCCCGGCAGTAGCTTGCGCCACTGCGGGTCGAGCTGCTCAGCCGAGGGCTCACCCGGACCGTCCGGTGCGGGATCCGGACCCTTCTCGGCCGCCGTCCGGAACGCGAGTGTCAGCCCCACGAGGTGGTCGAGCAGGTCACCGACCGTCCAACCGGCACACGGAGTGGGACCGGAGAGCTGGTCGTCGGTGACCCCGGGCAGCAGCGCCTGCAACGCGCGGGCTGCGGGCGCGAGATCCGGGTGGCCGGCACTGTCGATCATCTCTGCTCCTTCGTCACGAACTCTGCCGCACGCTACGCGGCGGGACCGACAGAACAGTCCGACGGCCGGTCAGGAGGTGCCGGGGGCGGCGTGGCGCCACTGGGACGGGGTGACCCCGTGTTCGGCTCGGAAGCGTTTGATGAAGTAGCTGACGTCGGAGTACCCGCTGCGGCGGCTGACCGTCGCCACGGTCAGGTCGGTGTCGGTGAGCAGCAGGCGGGCCTGCTGCATGCGACGCTGCGCGAGCCACTGCTGAACGGTCCGGCCGGTCCTGCGGCGTACCACGGTGGTGAGATGCCCGGCGGTGAGCGCCAGTTCGCTGGCGACGTCGGCGAGCGAGATGGGCTCCTGGTAACGCCGCTCGATGACGTCGAAGACGGCCGCGAGCAGCGGCTCCTCCGCCGACCGCAGCTGGTCGGCGACGCCGGTTGGCAACCGGGCGGCGGCCACCAGCAACAGGGTCAGGTGGGCGAGCGCGGCCTCCTGATGACCGTCGCGCCGGGCGCGCAACTCGGTGTCGAGCGAGACGAAGCGCTCGACCCAGCCCGCCCGGTCGGACGGCGGGACGCGCAGCCGTTGGGCCCGGTCGGTGCCGTGGGCGAAGGGGAGGAGCAACGGGTGCGACCGCCACGACGAGTAGGCGCCCGACCTTCCGGGCCGCACCACGTCGGTCGGGAACCACACCGCCCATCCGTCGGTGACCGTGGTCTCGATCGGGTCGAGGAAGGAGACGACCTGCCCCGGTGCGATGACGAACAGGTCCCCGTCGGTCACCGTCCACCTGCGCCCGTCGATCACCAGCCTGCCGTCGGCGCGGTGCGCATAGCACAGCACCAAGAAGTCGTGGGTGTGCGTACCGCCGCCGGCCGGGCCCGTGATCGGCGTGCCCGGTGCGAGGCGGGCCACGGCCACCGGGGCGAGGCCGGCCACCCGGTCGAACCCGATGACCGGCACGCCCTGCCCGGTCACCCCGACGGCGCGGGCCGCCGGAACCGAACTTTGTCGCATCCGGTCCACAGTTACGCCATTGTCCACGGTCTCGCGCTCCATGACGCTGAGAGTACGACCAAACTTCATCCGATATCGGAGCCGCACATGACCGGACAGTCCCATCACACCGACGCGCAGCAGTACCTGCCCGGCATGGGTAAGCACTGGCTGCTTCCGCTCTACGATCCGTTCTCCCGCCTCGCCGGTATCGGGCGCATCCACGGACACCTGATGGACCGGGCGAACCTCCGGTCCGGCCAGCGGATCCTGGAGATCGGCTGCGGTACCGGCAACCTGCTGACCGCGCTCGGGCGTCGCCTGCGGGACATCGACGCGCTGGGCATCGACCCGGACCCGGCCGCGCTACGCCGGGCGCGCCGCAAGGCCGCCCGGTACGGGCTGCCGATCCGGTACGAGCAGGCGTTCGCCGGCGCGTTGCCGCTGCCCGACGACAGCGTCGACCGGGTGCTGTCCGCGTTCATGCTGCACCACCTGGACGACGACGAGCGCGCCCGGGCGCTACGGGAGGCCAGGCGGGTGCTGCGCAGCGGCGGTGAGCTGCACGTGCTCGACATCGACGGCACCCCCTCCGGGCGGGGCAGCGCGGCGGCGCACCGCAACGCCCGGGTGGCCGCGAGCCTTCCCGAGCGGGTGCTGGCCGCGCTCGCCGACGCCGGCCTGACCGGCGTGGCGGGAAGCGGCGGAGGTAAGGCGTGGTTCGGCCGCTTCGCCTGCTACCGCGCTGAGGCACCCTGAGCCGGACGACACCGGGTCACCTCAGGCTGGCTCAGTGCAGGGGCCGGCCGTGCGCGTCGGGCATGCCGGACTTGCGGTGGAAGTACGCGTTGATCTGGTCGCGCCACTCCCGCGCACAGCGCAGCTGCTCGTCGAGCCGCTCGGTCACCCGGGCGTGCACCGCCGCGTCCACCAGGCCGACCAGCGACGTCCACCGCAGGCGGGCCGCCTCCACCTCGGCCACCCCGTCGAAGTGGGTGTCGTAGACGTGCTGGATGACGGTGCGACCGCTGTGCAGCACGTGCTCGTACGGCACGTGGTGGAAGAAGAGCAGCAGTTCGTCGGGGCAGGTGTCCGGGGACTCGTACACCCGGGACCACGGCCGAGGGTACTGGCCGGTGAACCCGGTGCCGGTGGCCCGGGTGCGGTCCACGCCCACGCCGTCGCGATCGGCGAAATGGTACGTGCCCCACCGGCTGTACTCGTATCCGTCGACGTCGGGGCCGTAGTGCAGCCCCGGTCGCACCATGAACCCCACGCCCAACGGGGCGGTGTAGCGCTCGTAGGTGCGCCACGAGTCGTCCATGATCTCGTGCAGGGTGCGGCGGAGCAGGTCCGGGTCGGCGGTGGTGTCCGGATGGAAGGTCAGCTCGATCCACTCGTCGAGCACCTCCGCGGGTCGCAGTCGCGGATCCCAGGCCAGTCGGCCGAAGGCGTACAGGTTGGCCTGGGCCAGCGGATGTCCGGTCCAGAACGGGTCGTCGCCCACGTTCGACACGGCGACCAGGCCGCCGCCCTCGGCGGCGACACCCGCGACGGTGCGGCCGTCGTCGCCCCAGCCGAACCGCAGCACCTCGCTCCACCAGGGGGCCAGGTAGCACACGTGCCGCTGCTGGCCGGTGTACTCCTGCGTCACCTGGAACTCCACCGCCAGCCGGGTGCCGGGCATCGCGGTGATCACCGGGGAGACGGGCTCCCGGGTCTGGAAGTCCATCGGGCCGTGCTTGACCTGCACGATGACGTTGTCCAGAAAACGGCCGTCGAGCGGGGCGAAGTGGTCGAACGCGGCCCGGGCCCGGTCGGTGGAGCGGTCCCGCCAGTCCTGCCGGTGGTTGTAGACGAAGGCCCGCCAGTGCACCACCCCGCCGTGCGGGGCCAACGCCTCGGCGAGCAGGTTCGCCCCGTCGGCGTGGTCGCGACCGTAGCTGAACGGACCCGGCTGTCCCTCCGAGTCGGCCTTGACCACGTAGCCACCGAAGTCGGGGATGCGGGCGTACACCGCCGCCGTGGTCCCGGCCCACCAGGTCCGCACCGCGTCGTCGAGCGGATCGGCGGTGGGCAGGCCGGCGAGGACGACGGGCGCGGCGAAGGTGACCGAGAGGTGCACCCGGATGCCGTACGGGCGGAACTCGTCGGCGAGCTCGGCGACGTCGTCGAGCCGCTCGGTGAGCAGCCGCGCCTCGGTGGCGTGGACGTTGACGTTGTTCACCGCCACCGCGTTGATCCCACACGCGGCCAGCAGCCGTGCGTACGCGCGCACCCGGGCCCGGTCTCGGCGGGGGCGGCCGGCCTGCCAGAAGATCGACCCACCGGCGTAGCCGCGTTCGACCTGCCCCATCACCGGGTGCACGTCGACGTTGTCCCAGTGGTCGAGCATGCGGCGGCGCATCGCGGGACGGTGCGACCGCGCCGCGTGCGGCGCGCCGAACGCCGACTCACCGAGGCGGATCAAGTGGAACAGCCCGTAGAGCAGCCCGGCCGGTTGGTCGGCGAGCAGCACCGTGACCTCGCCGTGGCGGGCCAGGGCGTAGCCTTCCGGGCCGAGCGGCCCCGCACCGGCCGCCTCGACCTCGGCCAGGGCGGCGACCAGTTCGGCCGGGCCGCCGTCGCCGACGGCCGGGACCAGGGCGAGCACCAGGCTCGGCGGTGGGCCCTCCGCCTCTCGCCGGACGCTGCCGCCGTGCTCGGCGCAGGCCCGCTCGACCTCGGTGACGACGGTGTCGACGAGCCCTCCGCCGCCGAGTACGAGGCAGTGCCGGGAGCCGATCGCGCGAAACGCCTCGGGCGGCAACCAGGCGGGGTGGACGTCGGTCGGGGCGGGGGCGGTCATCGCGCAGATCGTAACGTTCCCACCAAACACGTCAAGATACTTCCGGAAGTTCCGGCAGCCGGGGGGGCCCCCCCCGCGGGGTGGCCACCCGGGCTTGGGGGTTCCCCCGGAGGGCGGGGCGGGGGGGGCCCCCAGCGGGGCCGGGGGGGGGGGGGAATCGGCCGGGCG
>NZ_JBAGKI010000081.1:0-23700 GCF_036689795.1 Micromonospora palythoicola
CTTCCCCCCCCCCCGCCCCCCGCGTTGGGGGGGGGCGCCGTTGGCGCCGCGCGGGGCCGCGGCGCCCCCGGGGGCGCCCCCCCCCCCCGACCGCTGGTCGCCGGCACGCGGCGCGAGGTGCCACCCGGCGACAGCGGCATGTCCAAGCCCGTCAGCGGCGCGTCGCGAAGACCACGCCGGTCAGGCAGAGCGCGCCGCCCAGCAGGGCCAGCGGTGCCGGTACCTCGCCCAACAGCGTCCAGGACAGCAGGACGGTGACCGGCGGGACCAGGTAGGTGGCGGCGGTGGTGCGCCCCGCCGTCCAGCGAGACAGCACGTAACCCCAGGTGAGGAAACCGATCGCGGTCGGGAACACGCCCAGGAACAGCACACCGACGGTGGCCGCTGGCGGGGCTGCCGCGAGTTCCGCCAGCAGCGTGGGGGCGAACGGCAGCAGGGCCGCCGTCCCGGCCAGCGCACCGAGCCAGGTCATCGTCGGCGCGTCCATCCGCGCCAGGAGACGCTTCTGCAGCAGTACGGCGAAGGCGTACAGCAGGGCGGAGAGCACCGCCAGCGCGACGCCGACCTTGTCGGCGTGCCCGGTGAAGCCACTGGCCGCGATCAGGGCCACGCCCACGAAGGCGACCGCCACCCCGACACCGAGCCGGCGGGTGAGCCGCTCACCCAGGACGAGGACCGCGGCCACCGCGACCAGGATCGGCGCGACCGCCACCAGCAGGGCCGCCGTTCCGGCGTCGACCAGCCGCTCGGCGGCGTTGAGCGCCACGTTGTACCCGCCGAACCAGGCCACGCCCCACAGCGCGACGAGTCCAAGCACCGCACCCCGGGGCGGGGTGCCCGGGCGGGTCCCGACATGCGGCGTCCGGGCGCGCCGGCGACCGGCGGTCAGCGCGACGAACACGCTCAGCGCGGCCGACGCCGCCACCATGCGGCCCAGGGCCATGGCGCCGGGGGAGTAGTCGTGCCCGGCGAACCGGATGCCCACGAACGCCGAGGCCCAGAGCAGGACCGTGGTCCCGGCCGCGGCGACGATCGGCCAGGACCGGGGCCGACCCTCCGGCCAGGTGTACGCGGGCACGGCTCGGATCGGGGCGACGGGCTCGGTCATCGACGGGCTGCTCATGTGGTGATTCTCGTTCGCCCGACGATTCAGCGCCAGCGACTGTTCCTTCACAACGATTAAGTCGCGCTTTATCGTTGGATGGTGCTCGACGTTCACCGCCTCCGGGTCTTCCGTTCCGTCGTGGCGTCCGGGTCGGTCCAGGCCGCCGCCACCAACCTCGGCTACACCCCCTCCGCCGTCAGTCAGCACCTCACCGCACTGCAACGCGAGACGGGTCTCACCCTCCTCGCCAAGGCCGGGCGAGGGCTGCGGCCCACGGCCGCCGGGCACGCTCTCGCCGCCGAGGCCGACCGGGTGCTCGCCCGGGTCGGCGCGGCCGAGTCGCTCATCGCGGATCTGCGCACCGGCCGCACCGGCACACTGTCCATCGCGTACTTCGCGTCGGTGGGCGCCGCGTGGATGCCGCACGTGGTGCGGTCCGTCCTCACCGGCTTTCCCGGCGTACGGCTCGACCTGCAACTGCGCGAACACATCCCGGACAGTCGGGAGGAGCGCGCCGACCTGCAGGTGGTCGTGGCGGGTCGCGGCTTCGACCCCGGGCCGGGCTTCACCGCCCATCACCTCCTCGACGATCCGTACGTCGCGGTGGTGCCGGTCGGGCACCGCCTCGCCGGCCGGACGGAGACCGACCTGGTCGACCTCGCCGACGAGCGCTGGGTCGACAACGACTTCGCCCGGGGCTGGTGCCGCGCCAACCTCCTCGAAGCCTGCACCGCCGCCGGTTTCCGCCCGACCTTCCGGGTCGAGGCGCACGACTACCGGACCGCGCTGGCCTTCGTCGCCGCCGGCATCGGCCTCACGGTGCTCCCCGCGCTCGGCGCGGCGCACCTGCCCGAGGGCGTGACCTGCGTGCGCCTGCTCCGCCCGACACCGACACGGTCGATCCACGTGGTGGTGCACGACGCCGTCGAGCACACCCCGGCGGCCCGCACGGCGGTCGCCGCCCTGCGCGACGCCGCCCACTCCGGCCCACCACTCCACGCTGACCATGCACTGGTCGCACCTGACGGAGCGGGGTGATTCCGGCATCCCGGTTGCCGGAACCGCATGACCTTGTCGAGGTCAGGGTGCGGGTGAGGCAGTGGAGCCCGTGGTGTCCGCCGTCGGGCCGAGGCCGACGCGTGGCGGGCCGGTTGGGCAGTGCGCCGAGGACTTCGACAAAGGCCCTAGCGGTGCAGGTGGCGCTTCCAGTCGGCCGGCACCCGGTCGGCCGGAGCCGGTGCGCCCTGCTCCGGCGGACGGTGCACCGGTGCCACCAGCGACGGACCCCGCTCGTACAGCACCTGCTCGTCGTAGTCCCAGAACCATTCCTCGCCCGGCTCGAAGCTGCGGACGAACCGGTGCCCGGTCGCGGCGTGGTGGGCGCTGGCGTGCTGGCTGGGCGAGGAGTCACAGCATCCGACGTGACCGCACTGGCCGCACCGCCGGAGGTGGAACCACCAGCCCGGCGGGTCGGCCGCCATGCAGTCGGCGCAACCCGGACCACTGGGCGGCACCTCTGGGTCGATTCCCTCCATCGCGCGTGTCCCTCCCACTCAACCGTCGGCCACCCGCGCGGCATGGCACGCGCCGGCAGGCGGGCAACTCTACCCCCGGTCCGGCGGTACGGGTCACGCACCGCTGCCTGCCCTTGCCGGGCAGCTCAGCCCGGTCGTCGGCCCGTCTCAGCGGAGCGACATCGACTGTCCGCCGGAGGGGCGAGCGCCCGCCACTCCTCGCGGGTGATGGCGTACTCGACCTCGCCCTGTTCCGTCCCGGGCAGCGGATCGTCCCAGGACGTGACGAAGGTGCGGATGTAGCGCAGGCCGACGGCCTCCATCACCCGGCGGGATCCGGTGTTCACGGTCATGGTCTGCGCGATGACCCGACGCTGGCCGACCGTGTCGAAGGCGTGCCGCAGCAGTTCCCGGCTGGCCTCGCTGGCCAGACCCTTGCCCCAGTGCCGGCGCGGCAGGCGGTAGCCGAGATCGCTGACCGTCGGGTCGTCCGGCTGGTCGGGGCCGTGTGCCGGCGGAAGCATCATCAGCCCGACGAACTCGCCGTCGTCCTCGGCCGGCGGCGGCGTCGAACCGCGCGCCCCGCCGTCGGTGCCGAACGCCATCCAGTAGCCCAGGCCGTCCACCTTGTCGGCCAGCGCCATCCGGTTCGCGTGCGACCCGACCACCTCGTCCCTGCTGCGGGCCCGGCCGTAGAGGTAGCGCAACACCTCCGGGTCGGAGTCCAGCTCGACCTCCAGGTCGAGGTGCCGGTCGGCGAGCGGGACCAGCAGCAGACGATCGGTACGCAGAATCGGTTGCGGCATCGGGCCACGATCGCACGACCCGGCACCGCACGACGCGGGATTTCCGCCTCGCCCCGAGCGGCGGCGCGGCCCGGATGCCGGCCCGGCGGTTCAACCGTCCGATCGGGGCAGTATCCGGAACACCGGGTATTCGGCGGCGATTCGCGCGAACTCCGCGAGCGGCGCCCCCCGGTGGACCGGCAGGTGCGGTCTCGCGCCCGGGGCCTTCTCCAGATAGTGGCGCAGGATCGGCGCCCGTCGCTCGACCGGCTCCTCCACCAGCAGCACCGGTCGGCGGCGGCCGTGTCGCAGCACCGCCCGCCCGGCGGCGGCCCGTACGTTCCGTACCCAGTTCGCCTGCTCGCCGAGCATCGACACCAGGTACCGCCGGCCGTCGTGGTCGACGGCGACCACGGGGAACGACACCGTCCGACCGCTACGCCGCCCCGCCACCTCCAAAGTGACCCAGTTGCCGGGGGCGAGGAAGCCCGCCGAGAACTGCCACGCCGAGACGCGGTTCATCGACCGTGCCAACCAGTTCGGTCTGCCGCTGCGGTACATCCACCGCTTGAACCGGTGGAGCGGTCGGCCGCTGACCTGTTCCATGGCGGGTCCTTCCCGGCGTCGCGTCCCTCGCGTCTACGGTAGGGCGGTGGCTGTCGGTTGCTCAGGGGCGGAAGTCCCGAGACGGCGGACGTCAGCCGGCCCGACTGACCCCCAGGGTGGATCGAGTCACCTTCCGTCGCTGCCGTCGACGCGGATGCTGAGCTGGGCGCCGAGTTCGCGGAAACCGAGCGCCCGCGCCACCCGCCGGGAGGCTGCCGGTCGAGCCCGCCACTGGGGCAACAACCCCTTGGCCAGGCTGTCCGCCGTTGCCGCGGCGGCGACGGTTCGGGCGAAGCCGCGTCCACGCCGGCTCGGCGCGGTCAGCACGCCCAGGTGGGCCACCCGTCCCGGCCAGCGCCGGTAGCCGGCCGCCGCGACGACGGCGGTTCCGACCCGCAGGACGTACGCGGCAGAGGTGATGTCGACCAGCCCGCACTCCGCCGCGTCCTCGGCCGGCACCGACGCCAGGAAGTCGACAAGATCAGGGTGGTCGACGGGTAGTCGTTCCGTCGCCTCCCGCCGGTGCGGTCGGTAGCTGTGCTCGTCGCAGTAGGCCAGGGTGGCCGGACCCAGCACCTGTGCGACAGGTAGCACGGCGGACAGTCGATCGGGGTCGGTCAGCGCCTCGACCGGGAGGGTGTGGCAGGCGCGCGTCACCATGCCCACCAGGTCATCCGTCGGTACCGTGCAGATCGCGGTGTCAGCCAGGGCGACGACGCCGACCCAGCCCGGCGGACACATCGACGAGTTCGCCGAGGCCGCCACCGCGACGTGCCGGTCGGGGAAGCTGATCGGTGCGCCGGCCAGCCCGGTCCAGACCTGCCGGGCCTGGGCCAGCAACGGGTCGACGTTCATGTCAGCAGCCTGCTGCCCGATCGTCGGCGTCGGCTACTGATATTCCCTTCGGCGCGGCCGCCTGTCCGGCCGCGAACCGTCCGCCCCCGCCGGGAACCGGCTCGGCGGTCGGGCGTCGAGCCGGTACGCCGGATGCGGCGCGCTCAGCGGGTGAGGTGCGTCCGCTGGTCGAGGTGGGCGAGCTTGTGCGGGTTGAGCACCGAGTAGAGCCGGCTGATCCGGCCGTCGACGATGAGCAGGTTGACGACCGCGAACAGTCTGCCGTCGAGGTCGAACCGGACCGCGACGGCGCCGTTTATCCACATCGGCGTGACCTGGTAATCGAGACCCATCTCGGCCAGCTTGGCCAGCAGCGGTGCCACCCGCCGGGCGCTCTCGACGGGACGGCGGGCCGCGGGGGCGAGGCCACCGCTGTCGGCGACCACGATCACGTCGGGCGCCAGCACGTCGAGCAGTTCCCGCAGGTCACCCCCGCGTACCGCGGCCAGGAAGCGGTCCACGACGGCCTCCTGCTCGGCGCGGCTGACCCGTACCCGTGGGCGCCGCGCCGCCACGTGTTCCCGGGCGCGGTGGGCGATCTGGCGGACCGCTGCCGGTGTCCTGCCGACGGCCGCGGCGATCTCGTCGTACGGGGTGTCGAACACCTCGCGTAGCACGAACACGACCCGCTCGGTGTGGCCCAGCGTCTCCAGCACGGTGAGCATGGCGAAGGACACGCTCTCCGCGAGTTCCACGTCCTCGGCCACGTCGGGACTGGTCAACAGCGGTTCGGGAAGCCACTGCCCGGTGTACTCCTCGCGCCGCCGGGCCAGCGTACGTAGCCGGTTGAGGGCCTGGCGGGTGACGATCCGCACCAGGTAGGAGCGCGGGTTGCGGACCTCGGCCCGGAGTCCGGTGTCGAGGTCCGCCCACCGCAGCCAGGTCTCCTGCACGACGTCCTCGGCGTCGGCGGCGGAGCCGAGCATCTCGTAGGCGACGGTGAACAGCAGGCTGCGGTGCGCGACGAACGGGTCGCCGATCATGCCGGCGAGGTTACGCGGCTCGGCCGGGCCAGGGGCGGTAGGCCACACGCCGCCGCCATGCCCTGCGCCTCGATGCCGAGCGCGACGTTCATCCGCGCGGCCAGGTTCGCGGCGGCGACGAACGCGGTGAGTTCGACAAGCGCCGGGGCCCCGAGTCGGGTGAGCAGTCGGGCGGAGAGGTCGTCGGTGACGGTCGGTGGGGTCTGCGACATCGCCTCCGCGTACGCCAGGACGTCGCGTTCCAGCGAGGTGAAGACCTCCGATTCGCGCCACCGGGGCACCTCGCGGGCCTTGGTCAGGTCGAGCCCCTCGTGGTGCGCCTGGAAGTAGCCCAGGTCGAGGCAGAAGGAGCAGCCGATCAGGGAGACGGCCGCCATGTGGGCGTACGACTTGAGATCCTGGTCGCAGGCGTTCCACCGGGTGGCCGCCCGTCCCATGCCCAGGCTGGTGCGCAGCACCCGCCGGTTGTGCCACATGACTCCGAGCGCGTCGGGCACCGTGCCGAACTTCTTCCTGATGATCCGCTTGAGCAGGGCGCCGTGCACGCCGGTGAGTTCCGCTGCGGGAATGCGGGCCATGTCTCCTCCTCGCCTGTCGGTCCTGCCCATCCAGACACCGACCGGCGAGGCGCTGTGACAGCCCGGCCGGAAACACCGACCAAGCGTTTGCATGACCATACGCCATGGTGCATACTTTTCCTTGTGTCCAAGGTCCTGACCTCCCTGCCCACCGGTGAACGTGTCGGCATCGCCTTCTCCGGCGGCCTCGACACCTCCGTCGCGGTCGCGTGGATGCGCGACAAGGGCGCCATTCCGTGCGCCTACACCGCCGACATCGGCCAGTACGACGAACCCGACATCGCCTCGGTGCCCGACCGGGCACTCAGCTACGGCGCCGAGGTCGCCCGGCTCGTCGACTGCCGCGCGGCCCTGGTGGAGGAGGGCCTGGCCGCGCTGACCTGCGGCGCCTTCCACATCCGCTCGGGCGGGCGGGCCTACTTCAACACCACGCCGCTGGGGCGCGCCGTCACCGGCACGCTGCTGGTGCGAGCGATGATCTCCGACAACGTGCAGATCTGGGGCGACGGCTCGACCTTCAAGGGCAACGACATCGAGCGGTTCTACCGCTACGGCCTGCTGGCCAACCCGCAGCTGCGCATCTACAAGCCGTGGCTGGACACCGACTTCGTCGGCGATCTGGGCGGTCGCAAGGAGATGTCGGAGTGGCTGCTGGCCCGGAACCTGCCGTACCGGGACAGTACCGAGAAGGCGTACTCCACCGACGCCAACATCTGGGGTGCCACGCACGAGGCGAAGACCCTCGAACACCTCGACACCGGCATCGAGACGGTCAACCCGATCATGGGCGTCCGGTTCTGGGATCCGTCGGTGGAGATCCCCACCGAGGACGTGACGATCGGCTTCGACCAGGGCCGGCCGGTGACCATCAACGGCAAGGAGTTCGGCAGCGCGGTCGACCTGGTGCTGGAGGCCAACGCCATCGGTGGCCGGCACGGGCTCGGCATGTCGGACCAGATCGAGAACCGGATCATCGAGGCCAAGAGTCGGGGCATCTACGAGGCCCCCGGCATGGCGCTGCTGCACGCCGCGTACGAGCGGCTGGTCAACGCCATCCACAACGAGGACACCCTGGCCAACTACCACAACGAGGGCCGTCGGCTGGGTCGGCTGATGTACGAGGGCCGGTGGCTGGACCCGCAGGCGCTGATGCTGCGTGAGTCGCTGCAACGCTGGGTCGGCACGGCCGTCACCGGCGAGGTGACGCTGCGGCTGCGTCGGGGTGAGGACTACTCGATCCTGGACACCACCGGTCCGGCCTTCAGCTACCACCCGGACAAGCTGTCGATGGAGCGTACGACGGACTCCGCCTTCGGCCCGGCCGACCGCATCGGCCAGCTCACCATGCGCAACCTCGACATCGCCGACTCCCGGGCAAAGTTGGAGCAGTACGCGCACCTGGGCATGGTCGGCGGCGCCCCGCAGCGGGTGGTCGGTGCCGCCCAGGCGGCCTCGACCGGGCTGATCGGCGCGATGCCGGAAGGTGGCGCGGAGGCCATCGCCTCCCGGGGAGTCCCGTCGGCCGAGGACGAGGCGCTCGACCGCGCCGCCATGGAGTTCGGCGTCGACTGAGCGGTCCCGGATCACCTCGGACCGGCCATCGCGGTCGATCGGGTCGAGGTGTCCGCGGGCGTTGGTGGTGAAGAGCCGGCTTCCGTCGGGCCCATAGACTCGACGCCATGTGTGGGACCGCGGTCGGGGGCGTGCCGACGCGCCTCCGACGCTGGCTCCAGGTTCTCGCCGCCAGCGTCGTGGCGGTGCTCGCGTGGGCCGGCTACTGGTGGCTGGCCGTACCGCGCTTCGACCTGTGCGCGGCGGTCCTGCCGGCGCCGGCCGGCTGCCGCAGCGCCGACCGGATACCCACCGCGACCCTCTGGACGGTGGTCGTCGCGCTACTCCACCTGGCGACCGTCGTCGTCGCCCTGACCCAGCCACCCGGCCGGCGGTGGCCCTTCGCGGCGGGGGTCACCCTGCTGGCGGGCGCGGCGGCGTACGGCTACCGGGCGGTGCTCTACACGATCTGATCCGCGGCCGCGCTCCGGCGGTCGCCAGGTCGGGACCGACGGTCGAGGTCGGGCTCGGGACATCGGATCGACCTCGCGGCGGCGGCTCCGGTGCCGCGCCGTCGTGTCGTGCGGTCACGTCCGGTCGCCGGGGCGGCACGATGGGTGGCGAACCGATAGCATCGTCGGTGTTCGATGGCTCTCGTCGAGCTGCGGGTACAACGGGGACCGCAACGGGGGCCGGTCGGAGAGGCAGCAGATGCGCTCACCGCAGGTCCATCCGCACGTGCGGTCCACCTCACGCCGGCTCGCCGCGACGGTGGTGGCCGTCGCGGTCGCGACGGCGTCACTCGTCGTCGGCGGCACACCCGCCGCCGCCGAGCCGGCCGCGATCATCGGCGCCGCGGAGCCCACCGCCGTGCCGGGCAGCTACATCGTGGTACTGAAGGACAACGTCGTGCTCCACGGCACCGGCGTGCTGGCCAGGGACGGTCGGATGCCGCGCGGCGTCCTGACCACATCGGCTCGTCGCGCCGCCGAGGACGCGGTGGAGGACACCGCGCGGGCGCTGGTCGGCCGGCATGGCGGTATGGTCGAGCACCGTTACTCGGCCGCCCTGCGTGGCTTCACGATCCGGGCCAGCGAGGCGGCGGCCCGGCGGATCGCCGCCGAACGTTCGGTGGCCTTCGTCGAGCAGAACCGTCGGATACGGCTGACGGAACCCACGTCGCTCGTCACCCCGCTCGGCACCCAGCCGAACCCACCCTCGTGGGGCCTGGACCGGGTCGACCAGCACCACCTGCCGCTGGACAATTCGTTCAGCCATCCGTCCTCCGGCGGCCAGGGCGTGCACGCCTACGTCATCGACTCCGGCATCCGTTTCACCCACCAGGACTTCGGCGGCCGGGTCGTCAACGGCATCGACGTGGTCGACGGTGGCGCCGCGGACGACTGCTACGGGCACGGCAGCCACGTCGCCGGCACCCTGGGTGGCGCGACATACGGAGTGGCCAAGAACGTCACCCTGGTCGCGGTGCGGGTATGGGCGTGCGATGCCACCGGCGACATCGCCACCACCACCCAGGCGATCGACTGGGTCACCGCGAACGCCCAGCAGCCCGCCGTGGCCAACATGAGCTTCGGTCGGCCGATCTCGCTCAGCCCCGGTGCCTACGAGGCCGCCACCACCGGCTTGATCAACTCCGGGGTGACCGTGGTGGCCTCGGCCGGCAACGACGCCGGCGACGCCTGCTCGAAGACTCCGGCCCTCATCCCGGCGGCGCTCACCGTCGGGTCCACCTGGCCGGACGACGGCGCCGCCTGGTTGAGCAACCACGGCCCGTGCGTGGACCTGTTCGCGCCCGGGCAGAGCATCGTCTCCGCCGGCCACGCCAGCGACACCGCCGTGGCGACGAAGACCGGCACCTCGATGGCCGCGCCGCACGTGGCCGGTGCCGCGGCGCTGATCCTCGCCGCGAACCCGACCTGGACCCCGGCCCAGGTGCACGCCCGGGTGCTGGCCGACGCTACCCCGGGTGTCGTCTTCAACACCCGGCCCAATACCACCGGCCGCATGCTGTACGTGCCGTCGTCCTGAGCCCGGCGCGGTCCCGCCCGCCGGCCGACGGGCGGGACCGCCGGCGCTGGTCCGGCCCGTCCCGGTCGTCAGTCGGCAGGCTCGACGGTGATGACGAGCTTGCCGGCCGGCTGACCGGCGGTGAAGTGGCGCAGCGCGTCCGCCGTCTCGGCGAGCGGATAGCCGCGCTCGACCTGGGGGGTGAGTGCGCCGGACTCGGCGAGGTCGCGCAACGCGTCGAGGTCCTCGACGCGTTCCCCGGCGCTGACGGCGCGCAGCCGGTGACCGACCACCGTCGACAGCAGCGGCGCGCCGAACATCTGTCGGCCGTAGCCGCCGAGCAGCGCGCCCCGGGTCCAGTCGCCGCCGACCAGGGCCAGCGTCCCGCGTGGCGTGAGCGCGCGGCGCAGCAGCGACAGCGGCCGGTTGCCGCCGGTGTCGATGACCGCGTCGTACACCGGGCCGTCCCGGTCGATCTCCTCGCGGGTGTAGTCGAGCACGTCGTCGGCGCCGAGGGAGCGGACGAAGTCGGTCTTCGTCGGGGAGCAGACGCCGGTGACCGTCGCCCCGTGGGCCTTGGCGATCTGCACGGACTGGGAACCGACGCCACCGGAGGCGCCGATGACCAGCACCCGGTGACCCGGTCGCACCCGGGCGGTGTCGCGGACCGCGCGCAGGGCGGTCATCCCGGAGACGGGTACGGCGGCGGCCTGCGCGAATGTCAGGTTCGCCGGCTTGCCGGCCAGCCGCCGCTCGTGGCTGGCCGTGAACTCGGCGTACGACCCGCGCAGCGTGGTGCCGTACACCTCGTCGCCGGGCCGGAAGCGGGTCACCCGGGTGCCGACCTCGACCACCACGCCGGCCACGTCCCGGCCGAGGACCGGTACCCGGGGTCGGCGCAGCCCGGCGGCGAGTCGGACCAGGTAGGGGCGGCCGGTAAGGAAGATCAACACCCCCGGGTCGACACCGGCGGCGTGGACCCGCACCAGCACCTCGTGGTCGCCGACGCCGGGACGGTCGAGGTCGCGGAGTCGTACGGTGGACGGCGGGCCGTAGTGGTCGTGCACGATGGCCTTCACGATGCCTCCTCGGGATACTGGAACACCTCGTCGAGCCGTACGCCGAGCACGTGGGCGATCCGGAAGGCCATTTCCAGCGAGGGGGAGTAGCGGCCCTGCTCGATGGCGATGACGGTCTGCCGGGTCACGCCGATGCGCTCGGCCAGCGCTGCCTGGGTCATCTCGTCGCGGGCGAACCGCAGCGCCCGGATGTTGTTGGTGACGCGGGTCGGTTTCACCACTGCGGCACGCCCCTGCGGTAGACGATCACCTTCGCCAGCGAGCCGACCACCGCGGACAGCACGAAGCAGAGGTAGACCACGTTGGCGATCCAGAACCAGTGCCACTGCGCCACCGCCATGAGCATCGCCGCCACCGCGCCGATCACCACGAACGCCTGCCCGACGTGGTCGCCCAGCCGCCCGATCTCCCGGTCGCGCACGTCGCTGACCCGCGAGGCACGCGGATTCACCACGCCGAGCCCGATCTCGAGGAGCATGCTGGCGGCGATGGCGCCGCCGACCGTCCAGAGCAGGACGCCGGCGTACGGCGTCGCGGTCAGCCGGCCGTCGTCGACCCGGCTCAGGACCACGGCCACGTAGACGGCGTAACCGATCACGCTGACCACCAGCATGATCCAGGCCCGCTTCTCCTGATGGGTCATGACGACTCCCCGATGTAAAGAATTCATGACATCACGAGAGTAAGGCTTTCTAGACATCATGTCCAGAAAGCTTTACATCGCGGATCGTGCCGCCGGATGGTCCAGGCCGTCATCGGGCTCAGCGTCGGGCGGCGCGCAGGGCGTCGTGCAGCTCCCGTGCCACCTGTGCCAGCGCCGCCTCGGCCGCCGGCTGCACGGCCGCCGGCACCGCCGACTCGCTCAGCGCGGCCACCGCGTACGCCTGCCCGTCGGCGTGCTCGACCACGCCGACCTCGTGCCGCAGGTTCAGCAGCGTGCCGGTCTTCGACGACCAGCGGGAGGCGTCGGAGCTGAAGTCCGGGGCGAGCCGCTGCCGCAGCAGGTTGTCACCCATCAGCTCGCGCACCCGGGCCGCCACCGCCGCCGGGATCCGCGACGGGCGCCACAGCGCGTGCAGCAGGTCGACGAAGGCGCGGGCCGAGCCGGCGTTGGCCCGGCCCACGTCCAGCTGGGCGATCGGATGGCCCTGACCGGCGGTGGTCGCCGACGCGGCGAGGGCGTGCGCCAGATGCACCTCCGGGGCGAGCCGCTCGGCCGGGGTGTCGGTGAGGTCGCGGGTGCGGTGCCGGACGCTGATCCCCTCGATGCCGAACCGGCGCAGCGTGTCGGCGACCGTCGGGGGCGGGGTGAGGGCGAACAGCGCGTCCGAGGCGCCCTCGTCGCTGATCGCCACGCTGAGGTAGAGCAGGTCGTCGATCGCCACGGTGGCCGAGTGCCGGAACCGGCTCAACCCGGTCGGACCGGGGGTGCGGACCCGGCCGGGCGTCACCGTGATCCCGCAGGCGCCGTCGAGTTCGCCGCGGTCGATCCGATCCACTGTGGCCACCGCCAGCGGCACCTTCACCAGGGACGCGACGGGCAGCACCACGTCGGCGTCGAGGCCCAGCTCGTCGCCGGTGTCGAGGTCGCGGACCAGCAGGCAGCCGCGCAGGCCGGCGTCGCGCAGCGTCTGCCGGGCGGTGCGGAGCAGTCGGCCGACCGTCATGCCGCCTCCGGTACGCCCAGACAGCGGCCCACGGCGGCGCCCAACGCGCCACGCAGCCGCTCGGCGTCCTCCCGCAGACCGGCCGTCACCTGGTAGCCGCGGACCGGTCGCGGCTCGCCGAGGGGCCGCCAGTGCAGCCCGAGTTCGTCGGCCTCGGCGGGGGAGCAGAGCACCAGGTCGGTGCCGGCGAGCGCCTCGGCGGCGGCATCGACCACGGACGCCGCGACCGCCACCTGGGTCGGCTGCAACCCGACGGCGTCGCGGAGCCGGTCCAGCGGGTCGCGCACGTGCGGCACGTCGTCCTCGGGCGCGATCCAGACCCGACGCCGACGCCCCCGACGGTCCGCCCGTGGCGGACGCAACGTCTCCAGCCGGACCAGCTCCACACCCGGGTCGGCACCGCCCGCGAGCCCCAGCGGCACCCGCCACGCGGCCTCGTCCGCCGGTACGCAGACGAGCGCGGCCCGCACCTCGTGGCGCTGTCGCAGCCGGGCCCGTTCCGCCGGCTCGCCCCGACACAGCTCCAGGTGCAGGTCGTGCCGGCGGGCCTCGACGACCAGCTGAGCCAGCGATCGCGGAGCGCAGATCGCCGGCACGGCCAGCCGGAACGGGCGCAGCCGGGCCCGCTCCGCGTCGTGTTCCATGGCCTCCGCCAGGTCCACGATCCGCCGGGCCGAGGCGAGCATGTCCCGCCCGAACGGAGTGAGCGTGACGCTGCGCGAGGTGCGGTCGAACAGGCGCCCACCGAGGTGACGCTCCAGCGCGGCCACCCGTCGGCTCGCCACCGACTGCGGGATGCGGGCCACCGAGGCGCCGACGGTGAAGCTGCCGTGGGTGCCGACCGACACGAACGCCCGGCAGGCCGCCACCAAATCCACACCGGCATGCTATGCCGATTCGGCATCGGTGGCGTGCTTGGTGTCTTCGACAGCATGAGGCGGCGCTGCGAATCTGGGTGCCGGCCGCCCGGACGACGTCCGGCAGACCGGTTGATCGAGGGAAGGACCCAGCTGTGACCAGTACCGACCGCCGTACCCGTGGCATCGCGCTCGCGCTGACACTCGGCCTGCTCGCCGGCTGCTCCGCCGGCAGCCCGTCCGCGCCGACGCCGACGGCGTCGACCCCGACGGCGTCCGCCGCGCCGGTCACCGTCGACTTCGCTCCGCTCGAGCGCGAGTTCGACGCCCGGCTCGGTGTGTACGCGATCGACACCGGCAGCGGCGGCACCGTCGCGCACCGGGCCGACGAGCGCTTCGCGTACGCCTCGACCTTCAAGGCCCTCGCCGCCGGCGCGGTGCTCGCCGCGACCTCGGACGCGGAGCTGGACCGGGTCGTCAGCTACTCCCGTGACGACCTGGTCACCTACTCGCCGATCACCGAGCGGCACGTCGACACCGGCCTGTCGCTGCGGGCGATCGCCGACGCGGCGGTGCGCTACAGCGACAACACCGCCGGGAACCTGCTGCTCAAGCAGCTCGGCGGGCCCACGGGCTTCAAGCGGGTGCTGCGCGGGGTCGGCGACGAGGTGACCGAGCCGGTGCGCTGGGAGACCGAGCTCAACGTGTACGTCCCGGGCGAGCGACGCGACACCAGCACACCCCGGGCCCTGGCCGGCACGCTGCGGGCGTACGCGGTCGACGACGTCCTCAGCCGGGCCGACCGGGCCGTGCTCGTGGACTGGCTCACGCGCAACACCACCGGTGACAAGACGATCCGGGCCGGCGTGCCCGAGGGCTGGACGGTGGGTGACAAGACCGGCTCGGCCGACCATGGCACCCGCAACGACATCGCGGTCATCTGGCCGCCGGACCGGGCGCCGATCGTGCTGGCCGTGCTCTCCGACCGGACCGAGCCCGACGCCGAGCGCGACGACGCCCTGCTCGCCCGGGCCGCCGAGCTGACCCTCGACGCGCTGAGCTGAGCCGGCCGCTGCAGCCGGGACCGGCCACCGGGGCGACGTGACGGTCGTCCTGGTGGCCGGTCCCGGTCGGTGGCTCGGCTCGTGTGTGTCCCGGTTCCGGCCGCGCCGCCCGTCGGCGCGGCCGGAACCGGGCGACCGTCAGGGGGTCGGGACCGTGGCGGGACCGGTCAGGTCGAAGTCGGCGGCGACCGGGCTGTGGCCGATCCGCACCGGCTGCGCCTCGGACACCTGGGCGGCGTTGGGGAACCAGCGGCTCGGCGCGTACGCGCAGTCGCACCGCAGCAGCACCCGCTGCCCCGGTAGCAACCGGAGCGTGTAGTCGGCGCCGACGTCGACCACCCCCGTCACGTCGCCGGTGCGTGCGTGGAAGGCGATCACCTGGGAGTAGTTCGGCAACTCGTCGACGGCGATGGTCCCGGTGACCACGGTGCCCGCGACGAGCGTCTGGTTGCTGGTGACCGTCGTGCCGGACCGGACCCGTACGGTGTCGGCTTTCGTGCGGTCGGCCACCCCGCCGGACCACTGGCTGGCCAGAAGGTACCCGGTGTAGTACAACGGCCAGCGGTACGGCCCGAGGCCGGAGAGGTTGTACCGGCCGTCGTCGTCGGTGATGGCGCCGTAGTCGCTGTTCTTGGGATCGGGGACCACCGGCAGGGGCATGGCGTAACCGCCGGAGACCGGCGTGCCGTCCGCCGCGCGGGTGACCCGGCCGGTGACGGTGCCCGGCGCGTCGAACCGGACCGTCGGGGCGGTGACGGTGGCACCCGGACGCACCTTGATGATCACGCCGCGCTCCCGCTGCCCGGTGCCGCCGTGCCGGCCGACCCACTGCAGGCCGTGCTGCGCGTTGTCGTAGGGCGCGGCGAGCAGATGATAGCGGCCGGGCGGCACGCTGCTGGCGAGCACGTCGCCACCGTCGACGCCGGTGCAGCCGCCGTGCCGACCGTCCTGCACCTCGCCGAGACTCACGACGGTGAGCAGGTCGCGGTCGACCGGGACCAGGGACACGCACCCTGGTACGGCGGCCCCGGTGGCCCGGTCACGCAGGGTGGTCCGTACCTCGCCGGGGGTGGCGGCAGTCATCGTGGTGAATGAGGGCGCGGCGGCGGTGGCGGGCGGGGCGGCGGCGGACTGGGCGAGCCCGGGGCTCGCGGCGGCGGGCAGCGGCAGGCTGACGACGAGCAGAGCGACGGTGAGTGGGACGGCGTGACGTGGTGACCGCGGCATCGGCGGGATCCTCTCCACCCGGCGGACGAAACCCACTCACGGTAGCCGCCGTGACGGAATCGTCACGCGTTGTGTCGGGAGACGGTCAGGGGATCGGCCACTCGTGGACCGGGCGGTTGCTGTGCATCAGCTCCACGTAGTGCCGGACCACCTGGCGCAGGGCGTCCGGGCGGTCCAGCTGATCGGTCGACTCCAGCCGGTGCAGCGTCGCCACCTGCCAGGTGGCGCCGTTGCGGCCGGTCAGGCAGCGTTGCTCGATGATGCCGAGCAGCCGGTCCCGCTCGTCCGGCTCGACGCCCCACCGGTCCAGACCGTGGTGGGCCAGCGGCAGCAGGCGGCGCAGCACCAGCTCGGCGACCGGCAGGTAGCCCAGGCCGGGCCAGAAGACGTGGGCGTCGATGCCGTGCCGGGCGCAGGTGTTGAAGTTCTCCTCGGCGGCGCTGAACGACATCTGGGACCACAGCGGCCGGTCGGCCTCGGCGAGCGCGCGGACCAGCCCGAAGTAGAACGCCCCGTTGGCGATGGTGTCCAGCACGGTCGGTCCGGCCGGCAGGACCCGGTTCTCCACCCGCAGGTGCGGGCGACCCCGCAGCACGTCGTAGACCGGCCGGTTCCACCGGTAGATGGTGCCGTTGTGCAGCCGCAACTCGGCCAGGGCCGGTACCCCTCCGGCGGCGAGCGTCTCCGACGGGTCCTCCGGGTCGCAGACCGGCAGCAGCGCCGGGAAGAAGCGCACGTTCTCCTCGAACAGGTCGAACACGGAGGTGATCCACCGTTCACCGAACCAGACCCGGGGGCGTACGCCCTGGGTCTTGATCTCCTCCGGCCGGGTATCGGTGGCCTGCTGGAACAGGGGGATACGGGTCTCCCGCCACAGTTCGCGGCCGAAGAACAGCGGTGAGTTCGCGCCGAGCGCCACCTGGATCCCGGCGATGGCCTGGGCGGCGTTCCAGTAGTCGGCGAACTGGGCGGGGCCGACCTGGAGGTGGAACTGGGTGCTGGTGCACGCCGCCTCGGGCGTGATCGTGTCGGCGGTGACCGCCAGCCGCTCCACCCCGTTGATGGCGATCCGCAGATCCTCTCCCCGGGCCGCGAAGATCTGCTCGTTGAGCAGCGCGTACCGGGGGTTGGCCGACAGGGTGGCGGCGGTCAGGTGCTCCGGCAGCACGGTCGGCAGGATGCCGATCATCACCAGTTGGGCGTCGACCGTGCGGGCCCGCTGGTCGGCCGCGTTCAGGGCGGCCCGTACGTGTTCCTCGAACTCGGCGGTGCCGGTGCCGGCCAGCCGCCGTGGTGCGACGTTGATCTCGACGTTGAACTGGCCGAGCTCGGTCTGGAAGCTCGGGTCGGCCACCGCGCGCAACACGTCGGTGTTGCGCATCGCCGGCATCGAGTCGGCGTCGACCAGGTTCAGCTCGATCTCCAACCCGGTCATCGGCCGCTCGACGTCGAACCGGGACTCGCGCAGCATCTCGGCGAAGACGTCGAGACAGCGGCGCACCTTGTCCCGGTAGCGAGCCCGATCCTGGCGGCTGAAGGTCTGCACGCCGACTTCCTCGCCCATAGGTCACCACCCTGTCACCGCTGGTACCCCAAACGTCGCACGTCCATGCCACCCACGCCAGGCCGGGACCGGTCGAGAGGATCCGTACCATGGCGGGCGTGCGAGACAAGGTGACCCGACTGTTCGTGGTGGCGGCGATCGCCGAGGCGATCTCCTGGGCCGGGCTGCTGGCCGGGATGGTGGCCAAGTACGGCCCGCCCGGCAACGAGGTGGGAGTGCAGGTCTTCGGCCCGATCCACGGCGCGCTCTTCGTCGCGTACGGCGTGCTGGTGCTGGCGGTGGCCCGGGTGCACCGGTGGAGCCCGCCGGCCACGCTCGTGGCGCTGGCCTGCGCGGTGCCGCCGTTCGCCACCGTCGTCTTCGAGCGTTGGGCGCGGCGGCGGGGGATGCTCGGCCCCGTCGCGCCGGCCCGGCAGCCGGCTCCGGTCGGCTGACGCCGGGCCGGCTCGTCCCGCCGTCGACGCGCGTCGGCGGGGTCAGCCGGACGACCGCCTCAGGTCACCGCCGCGCAGGCGGCCACCGTGGCGAGGACCAGCACCCCCAGCACCGCCTGGAGCAGCAGCGGTGGGCCCAGGTGCGACCACATGGTGGCGGTGCGCGGCCGGAGCAACTGCCCGGTGGTGAGGTTGACGATCCGTTCGATCTTCGGCGCCAGGTCGGGATCGCCCTGGTCGCGCAGGGTCAGCTGGACGTGGTCGGCCGGATGCAGCGCACTCTGCGGCAGGTGCCCGTGCAACTCCACCTCGTAGAGCCGGCCGGCACCGTCGCGGAGGCGGACCGGAGTGACCAGGTACTCAGGGCCCTTCTTCAGCTCCTTGAAGCTGCGCCGGCCCGTGCCGGAACCGGCCGACAGCAGGGCTCGCACCAGCCTGGCCAGCAGGCCCGCCACGCCGGCCGCGGCGAGCACCACCACCAGCGCCGGCTGCCCCACCCGCACCTCCCGGGGATAGCCGTCCATCAGGCGCACGATCTGCGCGGTGAGGATCCGACCGGTGGGGTGCAGACTGCGCCGGGAGTACGATGTCGCGTCCATTTCCACCACCCAGAGTCCGCCTACGCCTACAGATCGTATCGATCCCCGGGGTTGAACGACGTGAATGAAAACCGGTCACGCGGTTGCCGGCAGGTGACAAGCACGGCGACGCGGGTAAGCGGTGGGTCGAGCCGGAAAGGGGTCGAGCATGCAGCTGTCCTTCCTGCGCCCGCTGTACCAGCGTCCGGGCCCGTGGTGCTCGGTCTACCTGGACGCCTCCCTGGACACCGAGGACGCGCACGCGGCACTCGATCTGCGTTGGCGTGGTCTGCAACGGCAACTGGCCGAACAGGGGGCGGACGAGCCGACGATCGCCGCGATCGACCGGGTGGTCCGGGGGCACGATCCGATGCCCGGCGACTACGGGTTGGCCGTGTTCGGTACCCAGGGACAGGTGGTGCTCTCCGAGTACCTGTCCGCCCCGCCGCGTCGGGATCTGGCCGCGTACGCCCCGCTGCCGCACGTGATGCCGCTGCTGGCCCAGCGCGGTGAGCAGGTGGCGTGGGTGCGGGTGCTCGCCGACCGCACCGGTGCCGACGCGATGTCGGTGAGCGCCGGTGGCGTGCCGCGCCGGGCCCACGTGACCGGCCGGGAGAGTTACCAGCTGCGCCGGGTCAAGCCCGGCGGCTGGTCCCAGTCGCGCTACCAGCGGGCCGCGATGGAGGCATGGCATCACAACGCCGGTGACGTCACCGCCGCGACCGTCGAACTGGCCGAGCGGGTCGGTGCCGAGGTGGTGGTGGTGGCCGGCGACGTCCGTGCCACCGGGATGATCGCCGCGCAGATGCCGGACCGCTGGCAGGACCTGGTGGTACGCACCGACGCCGGTTCCCGGGCCGGCGGCGCCGACCAGAGCCTGCTCGACGACCTGACCGTGCAGACCATCGCCGAGGTGGCCGACCAGCGGGTGCACGCGGCCCTGGACCGCTTCGGCACGCAGGAGGACGTGGGCGCCGGGCTCGACGCCGTGGTGGCCGCGTTGCAGCGCAACCAGGTCGACACGATGCTGATCGTCGACGACCCCTCGGCCGACGGCCACCTCTGGATCGGCCCGGCGGCCACCGACATCGCCACCGAGCCGGGACACCTGGCCACGGTCGCCGAACCGGAACGGGTCCGGGCCGACGCGGCGCTGGTGCGTGCCCTGGTGGGCACCGACGCCGAACTGACCGTGCTCGGCCCCGACGAGGCGCCGGAGCTGGTGGACGGGGTGGGCGCGGTGCTGCGCTACGTCGACCCGGTCACCCCGGGACGGGGCGGTGCCTGACCCGGGCGTCGCTGACGCGGTGGTCGACCGGCTGCGGGCCTGGCGGATCCCGCGCGTCTTCGGCCACCCGCAGGAGGCGGTCGCGGCGGTTGTCGAGGCGCTCGACGCCACCGGTGGCGACCCGCAGTTCGTACCCGTCCGCGACGCGGCGGACGCCGCGGTGATGGCGGCCGGGCACGCCCGGTTCACCGGCGAGCCGGGCGTCTGCCTGGCGGCCGGCGGTGCGGCCGCCGCGGGCCTGCTCGCGGGGCTCGACGCCGCCCGCGGCGCCGGCCTGCCGGTGCTCGCCGTCGTCGCCGAGCCGGTCGTCGCCGAGCCGGTCGTCGCCGGGTCCGAGGCCGCCCGGGTCGTCCACCGGCAGCTCGCCGAGGTGTGCCACCGCCTCCGGTACGTCACCGAGCCGGCGCGGGCGCCGGAGCTGGTGGACGAGGCGCTGCGCGCCGCGACGCGCGCCCCCGGTCCGGTGGGCATGGTCGTGCCGCACTCGGCGCGGAACGGTGCGACGCGGGGTCGCGGCGCCGGCATCGACGTCCGGCTGGTGCTCGACGAACTGTCCGGTCGGCTACCCCCGAACAGCGTGGTGACCGCCGACGGCGCCGGGCCGACGGTCGGGTTCGCCAACCCGGCGGGTTCGCCGGCCGAGGTTGTCATCGGTCCGGCCGGGCTGCCCGGAAGCGCGCTGCCGTACGCCCTCGCGGCGAAAATGGCCGCGCCTGACCGGCCGGTGATCGCTCTCGTCACCGACGACGGGATGCGCTCGCACGGGCTGTCCGAGCTGGTCACCATCGCGCGGCGGCGACCGGCATGGCCCGACCCGCGTCTGGTGGTGCTGGTGCACAACACCCGGTCCGGTCACCCCCGGTGCTTGGACCCGGCCCGGCCGGTCACCGACGACGTCCCGTACGCCGGCTGGGCCCGGTTGCTCGGCCTGCACGGGATGCGCGTCGACCGGCCGGAGCTGGTCGGCGCGGCCTGGGACGAGGCGCTGAACGCCGACCGCCCGTGCGTGCTGGAGATCGTGACGAACGCCCTGACCTTCGGCTCGTGGAACCGGCAGGGATCCGACAACATCGGGGATTCTGCTGTCCCAGGCGACGGCGATAGCGCGACATCCCCGATGTTGCTGGATGGCGGCCGTGCGTCGGCGATGGCGGGCTGGCGCTCGTGGTGGGAAGGGGCAAGATCCGCTGATTGATGCCGTCCGGTGGGGAGATGCCCTGTTTAAGCCGCATCGTGGCGGGAAGCCGGGCCGCGTGGTGAGCGATCGAGGGAAGGTGGGACCGGTGCGCAAGGTGCGCCCGGGACTGACGGCGGCCGGTGCCGGGATGGCCGGTGACCGCGTCGTCGCGGCCGGCAGCACCGCCCGGATCCTGGTCGCGGCCATCGCCCGCGCGCTGAGCGGCAGCGACTGCGCCGATCTCGGGCACGTCGGACCGGTGTCCCGGTTCGCCGGCACACCCGACCCGGTGCGGCGGGCGGCGGCGATCCGGTCCGCCGGCCGGACCGCCCTGACCGCCGGGCAGGCCGCCGAGGTCGACGCGGGGCGGGTCGCCCGGTGGTTCGTCGACCAGTACCCGCGACGCCGGTATCCGGGGGCGCTGCTGGGCTCCCCGCACGGCGGCGTCGCGCATCTGGCGGCGGCGCTGGGCATGCCCTGGCTGCCCGCCGGCTTCGAGATGATCGCGCACTGGCCGCAGGGCGCGGTGGACCGGCCGCGCGCCGCCCTCGATCACGGGGCGGCGCTCGCCGGCCGGGTGCTCGCCGGCAGTCCCGACCTGCACGTGCGGCAGGTGCACTGCCCGGCCAGCCGGGGTGCGCTGGCCGGGGCGACCGTGGCGTTGACCGGCCGTTGGCGGGCGCTGCCGGCGGCGTACCGTAGCTTCCTGGCCGACCGGCTGACCCCCGGCGCCCCGGTGCTGATGCTGCGCGACACCCGGACCTGGCCGGTGGTCGACGCCGCCGACGGACACAGCTTCCAGCTCGGCTGCCCGGCCAGTGGCCTGAACCCGGTGGACTTCCATCCCGACAGCCACGCGCTGCGGCAGGTGCTGCGCGCTGCCGGCGGTGACAGCGAACGCTGGGAACCGCCGGAGATCTCCGCCCCGCCGGCCGCCGCCGAGCACGGCGTGGAGTCCGGTTTCGACCGGGGCGTACGGGACTGGACCTCCCGGCACGGTCATCCGCTGCACCAGATCCTGGTGCCCACGCCCGCGGCGCTCAGCGCGGCCACGGCGGACCTGTACCGGCGCTGGCTGCGGGCCGCCGGGAAGACCGGTGACCGCCTGGTGGTGGAGTGCGGGCGGCTGCTCGACCCCTGGCAGGTGCTCCGGGCCGGGCTGGTGCCGTACTGGTGCGAGAACGCCACCCGGCGCAGCGTCGAGCAGGTGGAGTGGTGGTTGGCCGGCAGCGAGTCGTTCACCTCGGTCGACGTGCTGCCGGAGCCGCCCGGCGTACGCTCACCGGCGCTGGCCGGGCTGCCGCAGTGGCTGGCGGTCGCCGGCTTCGGCCGGCGGCGGCGGGCCCTCGACCGCACCTCGGCGCGCGGCTACCCGGTCACCTCGGTGCCCACCCGCAGAGCCACCGAGGTGCTCCGCGCCCAGCCGTACGACCTGCCCAGTCCGGCGCCGCTGGGCGCCGGCGAGGCCCTGGCCGCGCTGCGCGACGGCGGCAGCCACCACGGCCTGCTGATCTGTTGAGACCGGGCTGACGAAACATCCTCGCGAACCCGCGATCCCGTGATTGAGTACCTACGGAGCGGGAACACCGCCGGCTGCGACAGGCTGATCACCTCGCGTGGCGCGGCGCCGTCGCCCGCTGACATCCCAGTCACGTAACCCAGTCACAGGCCCGTGCGTGCCTACGCGCGTGCCCGGTGTCGACGAATCCGGGCGGGGTCCTCTCCGAGGGAGGCGCGGATGTTCGGACAGACCACCACAACCACACCACCAACCACCGATCGGGGGCTCGAGGACCTCGACGCCGCGGCGTTGGCTTACGCGGCACGGATCGAAGGGCTACCGCCGGAGCGGCGCCAGGAGGCCCGCGACGACCTGGTCCGCTTCGCGTTGCCGTTCGCGGGTCGGTTGGCCCGCCGCTACCGGGGGCGCGGGGAGCCGTTGGAGGATCTGGAACAGGTGGCCCGCCTGGGGCTGGTCAACGCCGTCGACCGGTACGACCCGGAACGGGGTTCCTTCACCGCGTACGCGGCGATCACCATCGTGGGTGAGATCAAGCGGCATTTCCGGGACCGCACCTGGGGCGTGCACGTGCCACGCCGCTTGCGCGACCTGATCCTGGAGGTCGGCCAGGCGACGGCGGCGCTGACCAGTGAGCTGTCCCGGGCACCCACGGTGGCCGAACTGTCCAAACGGTTGGAGACGCCGGAGGAGGAGATCCTCGCCGCGCTGGAGTCGGCCGCCGGCTACAGCCCGGCGTCGCTCAACGCGCCGGTCGGCGGGGAGAGCTCGGCGGAGTTCGGCGACCTGGTCGGCGAGTCGGACATCGCGTTGGAGTCGGTGGACGACCGGGTGACCGTCAGCGGCCTGTTGCACCGGTTGCCCTGGCGGGAGCGGCGCATCCTGGCCATGCGGTTCTACGGCAATCAGACCCAGGCCGAGATCGCCGCCCGCTTCGGCATCTCCCAGATGCACGTGTCCCGGTTGTTGTCCAGGGCGCTGACCTGGCTGCGCCAGGCGATGCTCGCCGACGCGCCGCCGCCGTGGCAGAACGGTCCGGGCGAGTCCGAGGCGGCCAACCAGACGCGCGCCGTGGCTCCGGTACGCGGCCGCTGACCGGTCGTCAGGACGTCGTGGGGGGGGGGGCCGCCCCGGGGGCCCCCCCCGGGTGGCCGCCCCCCCGCGCCGGGGGCGGGGGGGGGCCGCCCCCCCCCCGGGGGGGC
>NZ_JBAGKI010000082.1:0-23618 GCF_036689795.1 Micromonospora palythoicola
GCGCCCCCCCCCCCCCCCCCCCCCCCCCCCCCCCCCCCCCCCGCCCCCCGGCTCGGCCCCGCGGGGGGGGGGGGGGGGGGGGGGGGGGGGGCCCCCCCCCCCCCCCCCCCCCCACGGGGGGCCTCAGTCGTTGGCGTGCAGGGCGGCGTTCAGCTCGATGCCCCGGCCGGTGCGGGGGCGGGCCTCCAGCGCGCCGGAGACCGAGTTGCGCCAGAACAGCAACCCGTCGACGCCGGACAGCTCGCGGGCCTTGACGACCCGGCCGTCCGGAAGACTGATCTTCGAGGCGGCGGTGATGTAGCAGCCCGCCTCCACGACGCAGTCGTCGCCGAGCGAGATGCCGACACCGGCGTTGGCGCCGACCAGGCTGCGCTCGCCGATGCGTACCTTGTCGGTGCCGCCGCCGGAGAGGGTGCCCATGATGGAGGCGCCGCCGCCGATGTCGGAACCGTCACCGACCACCACGCCCTGCACGATGCGCCCCTCGACCATGGAGGCGCCGAGCGTGCCGGCGTTGAAGTTGACGAAGCCCTCGTGCATGACGGTGGTACCGGAGGCGAGGTGTGCGCCGAGGCGGACCCGGTCGGCATCGGCGATCCGCACCCCGGCGGGCACCACGTAGTCGGTCATCCGGGGGAACTTGTCCACCCCGTACACCCCGAGGTGGCGGCCGGCGGCCCGCTCGATGACCCGCAGTTCGTCCACCCGCTCCGGCGGGCACGGCCCGGCGGAGGTCCAGGCCACGTTGGCCAGCTTGCCGAAGATGCCGTCGAGGTTGATCTCGTTGGGGCGCACCAGGCGGTGGGAGAGCAGGTGCAGCCGCAGGTACGCGTCCGGCGCGTCCTTGATCGGATCGTCGAGCGAGCCGATGACGGTGACCACCTGGACGGTACGCAGACCCGGCAGAGCCCGGTCACCGATCGCGCCGGGCGGCAGGTCCAGCACGTCGGCCTTGTCCTCACCGGCGACCAGCGGCAGCTCGCCGAGGCCCAGCTTGCCGGTCGGGTACCAGGTGTCGAGCACTTGGTCCTCGGCGGTGACGGTGGCCAGGCCGATGCCCCACGCGGATTGTGTGGACGTCACTTACTCACCTCTCGTTCCCCTGCGGGCTGGCGGCTGCTCGCGACCGCGGGGCTCGCCGGCCCACTCCTCGCGCTTCGCCGAAGGGCTCGCGTCTCGCGGTCGCCGGTTGTGACGGTACCGTGCGGACCATGGAGAACCCGCTTACCCCCGAGGTCCTCGCCGATCCGGTGGCGTTGACCCGCGCGCTGGTCGACATCGAGTCCGTGTCCCTCAACGAGAAGGCGATCGCCGACTGCGTCGAGGAGGTGCTGCGGGTGGTTCCGCACCTGAGCACCTACCGGCACGGCAACACGGTGATGGCCCGTACCGACCTGGGGCGGGCCTCGCGGGTGGTGCTCGCCGGCCACCTGGACACCGTGCCGCTGAACAACAACTTCCCGTCGACGCTGCGCGGCGACCTGATGTACGGCTGCGGCACCTCGGACATGAAGTCCGGCGTCGCCTACGCGCTGCATCTCGCGACCACCCTGCCCGAGCCCCGCTACGACGTGACGTACTTCTTCTACGAGGCCGAGGAGATCGAGTCGAGGTACAACGGCCTGCACCTGGTCGCGCAGGCGCACCCGGACTGGCTGGAGGCCGACTTCGCGCTGCTGTTGGAGCCGACGTACGGCATCGTCGAGGCGGGCTGCCAGGGCACCATGCGAGCCGTGGTGGTGACCACCGGGGTCCGGGCCCACTCGGCCCGTTCCTGGCACGGGGTCAACGCCGTGCACGGTGCGGGGGAGGTGCTCCGCCGGCTGTCGACGTACCAGGCCCGGCGGGTGACCATCGACGGGTGTGAGTACCGGGAGGGCATGAACGCGACCCGCATCCACGGCGGGGTCGCCGGCAACGTGGTGCCGGACCGGTGCGAGATCGAGGTGAACTACCGCTTCGCGCCGGACCGTACGCCGGCCGAGGCCGAGGCGCACCTGCGCGAGGTCTTCGCGGACTACGAGCTGACGGTGACGGACTGCGCGGCCGGCGCGCTGCCCGGCCTGGAGGCCCCGCCGGCGCGGGAGTTCCTGGCGGCGGTGGGTGCCGCACCCATCGGCAAGCTGGGCTGGACCGACGTGGCCCGGTTCGCGGCGATGGGGGTCCCGGCACTCAACTTCGGCCCGGGGGATCCGAACCTGGCCCACCACCCGGACGAGCACGTCGAGATCAGCAAGATCCGCGACGGTGCGGCGACGCTGCACCGCTGGCTCGCCCCGGCCTGACCACCGACGGCGTGGCCGGCGGCGGCGCCACCAGCGGTGGCGTGGCCGGCGGTTCGTGCGGGGTCAGACGGTGGTCAGGTGGGACTCGGCACTGGGATCGGTCGGCGGCTCGGGTGGCTTGTCCAGCAGCCGGGCGCGGCGGCGCTCGGCCACCACGTCGCGGATGCGCCGCTGCATCTGGCGGCGGATCCGGACCCGTTCGTCGTTGCTGATCACGCTGTCTCCTCCCCCGAAGTCCGCGTGCCGGGGCATACCCGGTATGTGAATAGTAAGACGTACGGGAAAGCGATTTGGTTGCACAAGATCGCGAAGTGTTTGCCGGGTTCTTCGGTCCGGCTCCACTACGGTTGCTTCCATGACCCAGAGCAACGGGCGCGAACGAGGACAGGAGCGGCATCGCGGCGCCGTCACACTCCGTCGCCAGTCGATCACAAGTAGCACCGCGGACCAGCGGCTGCTGGACTCCCGGGCGCGGGCCGACTGGAAGACGAAGGACGCCTGGCGGGCGCTGCGCATCCTCTCCGAGTTCGTGGAGGGCTTCGACACCCTCGCCGACCTCCCGCCCGCGGTCAGTGTCTTCGGCTCGGCGCGCAGCAAGCCGGACAGCCCCGAGTGCCAGCTGGCCGAGGCGTTGGGCGCGGCGCTGGCCCGCGCCGGCTACGCGGTGATCACCGGGGGTGGTCCGGGTGTGATGGAGGCGGCCAACCGGGGGGCCAGCGAGGCCGGCGGCCACTCCGTAGGCCTGGGCATCGAACTTCCCTTCGAGCAGGGCATCAACGAGTGGGTCGACCTGGCCATCGACTTCCGCTACTTCTTCGCCCGCAAGACCATGTTCGTCAAGTACGCCCAGGCGTTCGTGGTGCTGCCCGGCGGGTTCGGCACCATGGACGAACTCTTCGAGGCGCTCACCCTGGTACAGACCGGGAAGGTCACCCGGTTCCCGGTGGTGCTGATGGGCGTGGACTACTGGCAGGGCCTGCTCGACTGGCTGCGGGACACGATGGCGGCCGAAGGCAAGATCGGCCCGGTCGACCTGGAGCTGATCTGCGTCACCGACGATGTCGCCGCGGCGGTGCGGCACATCGTGGAGGCCGAGGCCGCCCTCAACGCCGAGCAGGAGGCCGTACGCGAGGAAGCGGTCGCCCGGGTCGCCGCCGACCAGCAGGCCGCCGCCGGTTCGACCACCGCCGGGCCGGTCGCCGGCGATGAACCGGGCGCTGCCAACGAGCAGGCCGCCGCCAACGGACGGGCCGCTGCCGGCGGGCAGGCTGCCGCCGACGCGCAGGCCGCCGCCAACGGACGGGCCGCTGCCGCCGACGCGCCGGCCGCGACCGACGACCCTGCGGGGCGCTGACCGGTGGCCGCGATCTGCGTGTTCTGCGCGTCCTCCCGCACGCTCGACAAGCGTTGGCTCGACCTGGCGACCGACACCGGCGCGCAGATCGCTCGACGCGGGCACACGCTGGTCAGCGGGGGCGGCTGCGTCGGCATGATGGGCGCGTTGGTCAACGGCGCACGCGCTGCGGGAGGCCGCACGGTCGGCGTGATCCCGCAGGCGCTCGTCGACCTGGAGGTCGCCGACCTCGCCTCCGACGAACTGCTGGTCACCGAGTCGATGGCCAGCCGGAAGATCCTGATGATCGAAAAGTCGGACGCGTTCCTCACCCTGCCCGGCGGGCTCGGCACGCTCGACGAACTCTTCGAGGTGTGGACCACCGCGACGCTCGCCCTGCACCACAAGCCGATGGTGCTTGTCGACACCGACGGCTTCTACGACCCGTTGCTGGCCTGGCTGCGCGACCTGACCGACCAGACGTTCCTCAAGCCCGCCGGCTTCGATCTGCTCCGGTCGGTCGACACCGTCCCCGCTGCCCTCGACCTCATCGAGTCCCAGCTCACCTGAACCGCCCGGCCGGTCCTGGCACCCCGTCGACGCGGTCTGTGGGCGGATGATCGGCTCCGGATGCGGCGAACCGGGCCTTCCCGCCGAGCGGAAGCCCCGACTTGCCGCATGTCGAGCGCGCGTGCTGACCGGACCCGGGTGTGGCGGGTCTGGCGGTGTCGCAGGGCCGTGATGGGATGGCGGGATGCAGGCGTACCGGTTGGTGCGTCGGCCCGCCGGGCCGACCGAGGGGAACGGCCCGTCCGCCGGGTCGCCCTCGGCTGCCGCCCATCCGCAAGCCGCACCGGGGTCCCCGCCGGGTCAGGCGGCTCCGGGTCAGGCCGAGCCGGGTCAGGCCGAGCCGGGTCAGGCCGAGCCCGGTCAGGCGGCCCCGGGTCAAGCCGCGAAGGCTCAGGCGGCCCCGGGTCAGGCGGCCCCGGGTCAGGCGGCCCCGGGTCAGGTCGCGCCGGCTCAGGCGGCACCGGGTCAGGTCGCGCCGGGTCAGGCGGCACCGGAGCAGGCAGCCTCGGGTCACGCCGGGCCGGAGCGGGTCGATCCGCTACAGGCGGAGGTGGTCGCGCACACCGTCGGTCCGATGCTCGTCCTGGGCGGCCCGGGCACCGGGAAGACCTGGACCCTCGTCGAGGCGGTCGCTGCCCGGGTTGCCGAGGGAGTCGACCCGGAGCGGATCCTGGTGCTGACCTTCAGCCGACGCGGTGCCGCCGACCTGCGGCACCGGATCGAGGCGCGGATCGCCACGACCGGTCAGCGGGTGCTGCGCGAGCCGCTGGTGCGCACCTTTCCCGCGTACGCCTTCGGGTTGCTGCGGCGGGCCGCCGCCGAGCGCGGCGAGCCGTCGCCCCGGCTGCTCACCGGCCCGGAGCAGGATCTGATCATCCGCGAGTTGCTTGACGTCGTCGGTGCGGACCCCGACGGGGAGCCCGACGACGACCCGGTCGGTTGGCCGGCGGACCTGCGGCCGGCGCTGGGCACCCGGGCGTTCGCCGCCCAGCTACGCGACCTGCTGATGCGTGCCGCCGAGCGGGGTGTGGGCCCGGTCGAGTTGGCCCGGCTCGGCGAGCGGCTCGGCCGCGCCGACTGGCCGGCCGCCGCCCGGTTCCTCCGGCAGTACGTCGCCGTGCTGGCCCTGCGCGACGTGGCCAACCGTGGCTCGGTCGCCTACGACCCGGCGGAGCTGGTCCGGGCCGCCACCGGGATGCTGCGCGACGATCCGGAGCTGCTGGCCGCCGAGCGACGCCGGCTGGCGCACGTCTACGTTGACGAGCTGGCCGACACCGACCCCGCGCAGCTGGAGCTGCTGGACACGGTGGCCGGCGGTGGCCTGCCTCTGGTCGCCTTCGCCGACCCCGACTCCTCGACGTACGCCTTCCGGGGAGCCGATCCGGGCGGCGTGACGTCCTTTCCGCACCGGTTCCGCACCGCGTCCGGCGCGCCGGCCGCCCAGGTGCTGCTGAGCACCAGTTACCGCGCGGGCGAGCGGCTGCTGGCCGCCACCACGCGGCTGGCCCGACGGCTGCGCGGGCCGGCCGCGCACCGGCGGCTGCGACCGCTGCCGGACACTCCGGCGGGGAGCGTGGAGGTGCGCACGTTCTCCTCGACCACGAGCGAGGCGGCGTGGCTGGCGCACGCGTTACGCGCGGCGCACCTGCTCGACGGCGTGCCGTGGTCGCGGATGGCGGTGCTGGTCCGCTCCACCGCCCGGCAACTGCCGGGGCTGCGTCGAGCGCTGCACGCGGCCGGCGTGCCGACCGTGGTGCACGGCGAGGATCTGCCGCTGCACCTGCAACCGGCGGTCGCGCCGCTGCTGCTCCTGCTGCGCTGCGCGCTGGAGCCGGAGCGGCTCGACGAGGAGGCCGCCGTGGCGCTGCTGCACTCACCGCTCGGCGGCGCCGACCCGCTGGCGGAGCGACGTCTGCGGCAGGGCCTGCGCGCCCTCGCCCTGGCCCGGGGTGATCGCCGGCCCTCCGGGGAGCTGATCATCGAGGCGCTCCGCGACCCGACCGAGCTTTCCGGAGTCGAGCGGCGTTGGGCGGAACCGGCCCAGACGGTGGCCGGGCTGCTGGCCGTGGCCCGGGAGGCGGCCGACCGGCCGGCCGCCACCGCGGAGGAGGTCCTCTGGGCCGTGTGGCGGGCCAGCGGCCTGGCCGAGCTGTGGTCGGCCGCGCTGACCCGGGGCCCGGCGGTGGCCGGCGAGGGGGATCTCGCCCGGCGTCGCCGGGCCGAGGCGGCCGACCGTGACCTGGACGCCGTGCTGGTTCTCTTCGACGCCGCCGCCCGGTTCACCGACCGGTTGCCGGGCGCGCGTACCGAGGTGTTTCTCGACCACGTGCTCGGTCAGGAGCTGCCGGCCGACACGCTCGCGCCGACCGCCGACCGGGGCGACGCCGTGCGGCTGCTCACCGCGCACGCGGCCAAGGGACTCGAATGGGACCTGGTCGCGGTGGCCGGGGTCCAGGAAGGCGTCTGGCCGGATCTGCGGCTGCGTGGCAGCCTGCTCGGCTCGGAGCGCCTGGTCGACGTGCTGGCCGGCCGGGGGGACGGCGCGGTCGCGATGGCCACCGTGGTCGGGCAGACCTCGGCGTTGCTCGACGAGGAGCGGCGGCTGTTCCACGTCGCGGTGACCCGCGCTCGGCGGCGGCTGCTGGTCAGCGCGGTCGCCTCCGCCTCCGTCGGCGGCGACGACCACGAGGAGCAACCCAGCCGCTTCCTCTACGAACTGGGCCGTACCGACGATCCGGGCGGTGCCGTCGACGGGTCCGCCGGTCCGCCGCCACCCCGGCCACCGGACGAGCCACCTTCCGCTGGTGCGTCGCCGGATCACGAGGCGGGCGTCGACGGCTCGCCGGACCCCACGGAGACCGGGCCGCCCGGGTCGGGCCGGCTGCCGTTGAGCCGGCCGCCCCGGGCGCTCACGCTGCCCGCGCTGGTGGCGGAGCTGCGTACCGCGGTCGTCGATCCGGCGGCGCCGGTCGCCCGGCGGCGCGTGGCGGCGGCCGAACTTGCCCGGCTGGCCGCCGCCGGAGTGTCCGGTGCGCATCCCGACGACTGGTGGGGGCTGCGCCCGCTCTCCGACGACCGCCCGCTCGTCGACGACGGCGAGCCGGTGCGGGTGACCCCGTCGGGCATGGAGAGCGCCCTGCGGTGCAGCCTGCGGTGGCTGCTGGAACGGCACGGCGGCAGCGCACCGGCCAGCGGCGCGCAGGGTGTCGGCAACCTGGTGCACGCGGCGGCGATGCTCGCCGAGGACGCCCAGGCCGACCGGGAGACGCTGCTGGAGTACGTGGCCGCACGCTTCGACGCGATCGAACTGGCCGCGCGGTGGATGGTCGGTCCGGAGCAGGCCCGCGCCGAGGCGATGGTCGACAAGTTGCTGCGCTGGCTCGCCGCCAACCCGCGCCGGTTGCTCGCCATCGAACAGGAGTTCGCGGTACGCCTCGACGACCCGCACCGGCCGGTCGAGCTGACCGGCCGGGTCGACCGGTTGGAGGTCGACGCGGACGGCCGGCTGGTGGTGGTCGACCTCAAGACCGGCAAGTCCACCGCGGTCACCGAGGGAGAGGTGGCCGAGCACCCGCAACTGGGCGCGTACCAGGCGGCGGTGGAGGCCGGCGCGTTCGCCGAGTTCGGCGACGAGCCCGGCGGCGCGGCGCTCGTGCAGCTCGGCACCGGCGCGAAGGACGCCCGCGAGCAGGCCCAGCCACCCGCCACCGACGGGCCCGAGGCCGGTTGGGCGACCGCGTTGGTGCGTCGCACCGCCGACACCATGGCCGCCGCGACCTTCGCGGCGGTCGCCAACTCGAAGTGTCGGGTCTGCCCGGTCCGCAGCAGCTGCCCGGTGTCCGGTCAGGGCCGGCAGGTGGTCGAGCCGTGACCCAGCCCACCCTGTTCGAGCCGGTCCCGCCGGCGCCCCGGGCCGCCGACGCGGGCCCCCGGTACACGCCGGTGGAGCTGGCGAAGCTGCTCCGGCTGCCGGCCCCCACCCGGGAACAGGCGGCGATCATCGCCGCGCCGGTGGAGCCGCTGCTGGTGGTCGCCGGTGCCGGCTCGGGCAAGACCGAGACGATGGCCGCCCGGGTGGTGTGGTTGGTGGCCAACTCGTACGTCCGGCCGGAGCAGGTGCTCGGCCTCACCTTCACCCGCAAGGCCGCCGGTGAGCTGGCGCACCGGGTACGCGTCCGACTCGACCAACTGGTCCGCCGGTTGGGCCGCCGGGAGCGCAACCCGCTCGACGACCCGCTCACCGGCGAACCGACCGTGGCCACCTACCACTCGTACGCCGGGCGGATCGTCACCGAGCACGGTCTGCGCGCCGGCTACGAGCCCTCCACCAGACTGCTGACCGAGGCGTCCCGCTGGCAGCTGGTCGACCTGATCGTGCGCAACTACGACGGCGACATGTCCGAGGTGGACCGGATGCCGAGCACGGTCACCGACGCGGTCCTGGCGCTCGCCGGCGAGCTGGACGAGCACCTGGTCGACCCGGACGAGTTGGCCGCCTGGACCGGCCGGTTCTTCGCCGACGTGCAGTCGCGTCCGGGGCGGGTCTACGCCGGGGTACGCAAGGCCCTCGCCCTCCAGCAGACCCGGTTGAAGCTGCTGCCGCTGGTGCGCGGGTACGCCCGCCGAAAGGACGACTTCGAGGCGATGGACTTCGCCGACCAGCTCGCCCGGGCCGCCCGGGTGGCCCGGGACCATCCCGGCGTGGGTGAGATCGAGCGCGGCCGTTACCGGGTGGTGCTGCTCGACGAGTACCAGGACACCAGCCACGCCCAGGTGGTGCTGCTCAAGGCGCTGTTCGGCGGTGGACACCCGGTGACCGCGGTGGGTGATCCCTGCCAGTCGATCTACGGCTGGCGGGGAGCCAGCGCCGGCACCCTCGACCGTTTCCCGACCGAGTTCGCCCGCGCCGACGGGGCTCCGGCCTCGGTGCTCGGGCTGACCACCAGTTGGCGTAACCGGCCGGAGATCCTGGCGGTGGCCAACGCGCTGGCCACGCCGCTGCGCGCGGCCGGGGCCCAGGTGCCCGAGCTGCACGCCGCGTTCAGCGTCGCCGACCCGATCCCGCATCGCAGCCCGCGCGGAGCCGCCGCCGGCACGGTGCACTGCGCGCTGCTGCCGACGTACGCCGACGAGGCCGAGTGGATCGCCGACAGCCTGCTGGGCGCCTGGCGGGGCGCGGCCGGCAGCCCGGGTGTACTGCCCGAGCAGATCCCGGTGACCCGTCGGCCGACCACGGCGGTGCTGGTCCGGCTGCGCAGCCAGATCCCGGCGATCGCGGCGGCGCTGCGCGAACGTGGCCTGCCGGTCGAGGTGGTCGGGCTCGGTGGCCTGCTGGACACCCCCGAGGTACGCGACGTGGTCTGCACCCTGCGGGTGCTGGCCGACCCGACCGACGGTGCGGCGTTGCTGCGGTTGCTGACCGGTGCGCGGTGGCGGATCGGGCCTCGGGATCTGGTGGCCCTGCACCGCCGGGCCCGGGCCATCGCGGCGGCCCGCCGCCGGCTCGCCGACGACGGCGCTCCGGAGATCACCCCAGACCGCCTCGACGAGGCGACCCTGGTGGAGGCGCTTGCCGACCTGGGGCCGGCGCAGGCGTACTCGGCCGAGGGCTACGCGCGACTGCGCGCGTACGCGCGGGAACTGGGCCTGCTCCGCTACCGGCTGGACCAGTCCCTGCCGGAACTCATCGCGGACGTGGAGCGGACCACCGGGCTGGACGTGGAGGTGGCGGTGCGGGCCGGCCGCGACGGTGCGGGTGACGCCGGACTGGCCCGGGGCCACCTGGACGCGTTGGGTGACGTGGCCGCCCGGTTCAGCGGCGAGTCGCCGGCCGCCACGCTCGCCGGGTTCCTGGCTTATCTCGCCGCCGCCGAGGACGAGGAGCGCGGTCTCGCACCGGGTGAGGTGGAGGTGGTCGAGGGAGCGGTGCAGATCCTCACCGCCCACGCCGCCAAGGGGCTGGAGTGGGACGTGGTGGCGGTGGCCGGGCTGAGTCGTGGCGTGTGGCCGGGACCGGCCCGCAACTCGGATCACTGGCTCGGCGGCCTGGGCGTGCTGCCGTTCCCACTGCGCGGCGACGCCGACGGGCTGCCCGAGCTGGCCCTGGCCGAGGTGGCTGACCAGCGCGGGGTGGCCCGGGCGGTGGAGGACTTCACCGACGCCTGGCGCGCCCACGACGAGCGGGAGGAACGACGGCTGGCGTACGTGGCGGTCACCCGGCCCCGGCGACTGCTGCTCTGCTCCGGTCACTGGTGGGGTGAGGGCACCAAACGGCCGCGCGGCCCGTCGCCGCTGCTGCGCGAGGTGCACGACGCCTGCCTGGCCGGCGGTCCCGGTCACCTGGTCGACGAGTGGACCCCGGAGCCCGCGCCGGACGCGGTCAACCCGACCACCGAGGTGGTACTGCGGGCCGAGTGGCCCGCCGACCCGCTCGGTCCCCGCCGTCCGGTGCTGGCCGAGGCCGCCGCGCTGGTACGCCGTCTCCTGACCGACGGCGACGCCGACGACGAGGACCGGCCGGACGACCCGGCCGAGGCGGATCCGGAGGTGCTCCGGTGGCGGCGGGAGGCCGATCTGCTGCTGGCCGAGCGGGCGGAGTTGAGCCGGCTCGCCGGCCCGGTCGAGGTGTCGCTGCCCGAACAGCTGTCGGTGACGCAACTCGTCGCGTTGCGCCGGGATCCGGCCGGCCTGGCCCGGGCACTGCGCCGCCCGATGCCGACCGAGCCCAACCCGTACGCCCGCCGGGGCACCGCGTTTCACGCCTGGCTGGAGCAGCGGTTCGGCGCGGACCGGTTGCTCGACACCGACGAACTGCCGGGGGCGGCGGACGCCGACGCGGCGCCGGACGAGGAACTGGCCGAGCTTCAGCGGCGCTTCCTGGCCAGCGAGTGGGCGGACCGCACCCCGGTCGAGGTGGAGGTGCCCTTCGCCACGGTGATCGAGGGGGTGGTGGTACGCGGCCGGATGGACGCCGTGTTTCGCCGGCCCGGCGACCGGTTCGACGTGGTCGACTGGAAGACCGGCGCGCGGCCGGAGGGTGCCGCCGCCGAGGTGGCGGCGGTGCAGCTGGCGGTCTACCGGCTGGCCTGGGCGGAACTGGCCGGTGTGCCGGTCGACCGGGTCGGCGCGGCGTTCCACTACGTGCGGGACGGGGTGACCGTTCGGCCGGCGGACCTGCTCGACGTCGACGGGCTGACCGCGTTGATCAGATCGGTTCCCGAGTCGACGTGAAGCACTGGCGTGTCGCCGGATCCGTGGTAGGGTTCCCGCGTTGCAGTTTCGGTTACCAGCTCTGTTTGCGCCTGGCGGAATGTGGCCCCAGGCGCTCTTTGTTATGTCCGGACTTCTCCGGGCGGGGCGACCAGCAGCGACAGGCGTTCCGGGCAGGTTCGCCCGGGACATTCCTCTTCAGCTCCGCAACAGGTGCGGAGTTGACGTTCCGTCAAGGAGACGAAACAAGCATGGCTATTGGCACCGTCAAGTGGTTCAACGCTGACAAGGGCTTCGGCTTCATCACCCCGGACGGCGGCGGCGCGGACGTCTTCGCCCACTTCTCGGCGATCCAGACCTCCGGCTACCGCAGCCTCGACGAGAACCAGCGGGTGGAGTTCGAGGTCGTGCAGGGCCAGAAGGGCCCGCAGGCGGAGAACATCCGTCCGCTCTGACCTTCGGTCACCCGGTGTCGGCCGGGTCGTCGCCGTGCTCTGCGCACCGGTGGCGGCCCGGCCGTCCGTGTTCTCGGCGCGGCTGCGGTGCCGGCGCGCCCCGGGTGCTTCAGGTCGGTCCCCTCCGAACCGCGCCGACCAGCGCCACAACCCTGAGTCGGTAATCAGCCTGTGGTCCGTCGGGTGGGCGACTGTCTTCCTCACCCGGCTCCGCGACGCTGGCTGCGGGGCAGGGCCGGGGGGCCCGTGATCGGTGCGGGGGAGGACGACCATGGTGGGCTCGGCGGCTCGTGAGCTGCTCCTGGTGATCGCGGTGGCGGCGGTCGGGCTGTTGCTGGCCACGGCGGTGACGTTCGCGCCCTGGCCGGCCACCCCGGGCGGGTCCGCTCCGTCCGGCCTGGTGGAACTGCGCGGCCCGGCACCAACCGACCGCACCGGCAGCGCGTCCGGCTGACGGGCGGCGGTGCCCGGTCGGCGCGGACCGGCCTACCCGCGTTCGCTTCCTCGCCCGCCGGCACCGGCGGGCGTGCCGAGACGTTAGGGTCGGATCCGTGCCGACCCGCAGAGCGAGAATCCCAGCGACGAGGTATCCGGTCGAACGGTTCACCCTCGACAACGGCCTACGGGTCGTCCTGACCCCCGACCGCAGCGCCCCGGTCATCGGTGTGGCGGTCGTCTACGACGTCGGCATCCGTTCCGAGCCGGAGGGACGTACCGGCTTCGCGCACCTCTTCGAGCACCTGATGTTCCAGGGCTCGGAGAACCTGGAGAAGCTGGCCCACTTCCGGTACGTGCAGGGCGCCGGCGGCACCTTCAACGGTTCCACCCACCTGGACTACACCGACTACTTCGAGACCCTGCCGAGCAACGCCCTGGAACGGGCGCTGTTCCTGGAGGCCGATCGGATGCGCGGTCCTCGGCTGACCGAGGAGAACCTGCGCAACCAGGTCGACGTGGTCAAGGAGGAGATCCGGGTCAACGTGCTCAACCGGCCGTACGGCGGGTTTCCCTGGCTGACCCTGCCACCGGTGCTCTTCGACACCTTCCCGAACGCACACGACGGGTACGGCTCCTTCGACGATCTGGAGTCGGCCACCGTCGCCGACGCCGCCGACTTCTTCCGGCACTACTACGCCAGCGGCAACGCGGTGCTCGCGGTGAGCGGGGACATCGACACCGCCGAGGCGGTCACGCTCATCGAGCGACACTTCGGTGACGTACCGGCCCGCCCGGCACCCGACCGGCCGGACTTCGTCGAGCCGGACCTGACCGCCGAGCGGCGTACCGCGTACCCCGACAAGTTGGCTCCGCTGCCGGCGGTGGCGTCGGCGTGGCGGGTGCCCGACCCGATCGACGACTTCGCCGCCTACCTGCCGTACGTGGTGCTGGCCGAGGTGCTCACCGACGGTGACGCGTCGCGGCTGGTGGAGCGGCTGGTGCGGCGGGACCGCACGGTGACCAGCGTCGGCGGTTACCTGGGCTTCATGGGTGACCCGTTCGACGTACGCGACCCCACCGCGCTGCTGCTCCAGGCGCATCTGCCGCCCGGTGGCGACGTCGACAAGGTGTTGCGGACCGTGGACGAGGAACTGGACCGGCTCGCCCACGACGGGCTCAGCGACGGCGAACTGGCGCGTACCCAGGCGCGGATGGCCACCCACCTGCTCCGCGACACCGATGCGGTGCTCGGCCGGGCCCTGCGGATGGCGGTGCTGGAGCAGCAGCGCGGCGAGCCGGGGTTGCTCGGCGAACTGCCCAGTCTGATCGGCGAGGTCACCGAGGAGCAGGTCCGGGCCGCCGCGGCCACCCTGCGCCCGGAGCGCCGCGCGTCCGTCGAGGTCCTCCCCGGAGGTGGTGGCCGGTGAGCGCGAGGAGTGAGCCGGTTCTGCGAGCCCCGCAGTCGCGAACGGAGGACGGCCCGGTGAGCGCGAGGAGTGAGCCGGTTCTGCGAGCCCCGCAGTCGCGAACGGAGGACGGCCCGGTGAGCGCGAGGAGTGAGCCGGGTTTGCGAGCCCCGCAGTCGCGAACGGAGGAGGGTCGGTGAGCGCACAGGTGCGAGCGTTGCCGCCGCTGGGTCCGACCCGCCGGCTCAAGCTTCCCCGGCAGGCCGAGCGCACCCTCGGTAACGGACTCACCGTCATCGTGGTGCGCCGGCCGGCGGTCCCGTTGGTGGAGCTGCGGCTCTGGATGCCCTTCGGGCGGGCCCACCTGGCCCGGGGGCACCTGCTCACGCAGACGCTGCTCTCCGGCACCGAGACGATGAGCAGCGTGCAGATCGCCGCGGAGCTGCAGAAGATCGGCGGCGGACTCTCCGCCGGGCTCGACCCGGATCGGCTGATGATCTCCGGCACCGGCCTGGCCACCGGGCTGGACCGGATGCTGGAGATCCTCGCCGAGGTCCTCACCGGAGCCAACTACCCGGCCGGGTGGGTGGGCGTCGAGCGGAACCGGCTCGTCGACGGCATCCAGGTCGCCCGGAGCCAGCCGGCGCACCTGGCCCGTACGGCACTGCTGCGGCGGATCTTCGACGGCCATCCGTACGCCGTGCAGACACCGGAGCCGGAGCAGGTCGCAGCCGTCCGCCCGGCGGCTTTGCGGTCCCTGCACGCCCAACGGGTGCATCCGGCTGGCGCGGTGCTCGTGCTGGTCGGCGACCTGCGGCCGGAGCGGGCGTTGGACGCGGCCGAGAAGGCCCTCGGCGACTGGAACGGCGCCGGACACGCGGCCGACGTGCCGCCCGCCCCACCGCTGGAACCGGGCCCGCTGTTGCTCGTCGACCGGCCCGGATCGGTGCAGTCGTCGATGCGGGTGGCGTTGCCGGCGGTGCCGCGAACCCATCCCGACCACGCCGCCCTGCAACTGGCCAATCTGATCTTCGGCGGTTACTTCTCCTCGCGCTGGGTGGAGAACATCCGGGAGGACAAGGGCTACACCTACGGTCCGCATTCGTTGATCGAGCACGCGGTGGCCGGTTCGGTACTGGTGGCCGCCGCCGAGGTGGCCACCGAGGTGACGGCGCCGGCATTGCTGGAGACGAGTTACGAGCTGGGTCGGCTCGCCACCGTGCCGCCCGCTCCGGACGAGCTGGAACAGGCCCGGCAGTACGCCCTCGGTACGCTCCAGCTCGGCATCTCCACCCAGGCCGGGTTGGCGTCGCTGGTCAGCGCCTACGCGGGCAACGGGCTGCGGCTGGATTTCCTGGCCGAACACGCGGCCCGGCTGGCGAAGGTGGGTGTCGACGACGTCACCGAGGCGGCTGCCCGCTATCTCGCGCCGTCCCGAGCGGTCACGGTCGTGCTCGGCGACGCCGAACGGATCGCCGCCTCCCTGGCCACGCTGGCCCAGGTCGAGACCGTCGCTGTTCCGTGACGGACGTGGGTCGGGCGGTGGTCGCCGGGTGCCGGGGTCACGCGCCGTGGTGAGTGGGCGCGGGGACAGCAGCCCGCCGTTGGCCCGGTCCACGCTGGACCGGATGGCGCACCGGCGTACCGATCCGCAGTGGCTGGCTCAGGCCTGGGCCGGTGCGCGGGTGTTGGTGCTGGACGTCGAGGCGGGCGGGCAGGCGCTGGTCCGCACCGACACCGCCGTACCGGAGTTGGTGCTGGTGGGTGCCGACGGCCTGCCGCCGGCCCTCGCCGCCGGGGCGATGTTCCTCGGCGTCGAGCCGGACGGGACGGCGGTCTTCTGTGTCCACGGCACCCTGCCGTCGGTGCCGGAGAGCCGGCCGGCCCAGCTGCGGACCATCGGGCACCTGCTCAGTGACCGGGACGCCGGACTGTTCACCACCGCGTTGGCGTTGACCAACTGGCATCTGCGGCATCTCTACCACCCGGTGACCGGTGAGCCGACCCGGGCCGACGAGGCGGGCTGGAGCCGGGTGGACCGCGCCGGCGAGCGGGTGTGGCCGCGTACCGACCCGGCGATGATCGTGCTCGTGCACGACGGGGTCGGTGGCGGCGAGGGCCGGTGCCTGCTCGGCAACAACGCCACCTGGCCCAGTGCGACGGGCGGACGGCGGTTCTCCTGCCTGGCGGGCTATGTGGAACCCGGGGAGTCGGCCGAGGCCGCGGTACTGCGCGAGGTCCGCGAGGAGGTCGGGGCCGAGGTCCGCGACATCACGTACGCGGGCAGCCAGGCGTGGCCGTTCCCCGGCTCGCTGATGCTCGGTTTCCTGGCCACCGCCGACCCGGCGCACCCGCTGCGGCTCGATCCGGCCGAGATCGCCGAGGCGCGCTGGTTCTCCCGGCAGGAGATCGAGACGGCGCTCGCCGGCCGGCCGGTCGAGGTGGGCGACACCCGCCTGCTGCTGCCACCGCCCTCGTCGATCGCGCTGTTCCTGGTGCACCGCTGGCTCGACGAACGCTGCTGATCAGCCTGCGCGGCGCCGCGGAGGATGGCGCCGCGGCGTTCGGCGGCGCGGGCGACGGGTGCGGCCCCGGCCCGTGACCGTCGTTGCCGCGGCGGTCACGGACCGGAGACACGGGCCGTCGTGGTCGGCTGGGTGAGGAACTCGGCGGGGGAGCCGGTCGACCACGACGGACGTGTGGTGGATCAGGTGCCGGGCCAGTCCGCGGCGGCCCGGTGGTGGCGTGGGTCGTCCAGCGGCAACACCTTGACCCGTTGCTTTCCGGAGCGGACGGCGCCCACGGTGGCGATCGCGCGGGCCAGCAGCAGTGCGGCGTCGCGGTCGTCGGCGTGGACGACCTGGCGGCGTGGCTCGGGCCGGGCGGTCTCGTCCCGCAGGCGCTGACCGTCCGCCCAGGCGGCGGTGATGTCGGCGTCGGCGGCGGCGCGAATGTCGGTGCGAACGATCAGGAACCGCATGTGGGTCTCCGGATGTGTCGCGACGGGTGGAACCGTGGAAGTTCCACGTCACTATGCCGCCATCGTACGCCCGGCGCTCGTCCCAGCAAGTGAAACGCGCCCATCGGTCGGCATCCCCGACCGATCATCCGATCCCTGCTCAGCGTGGGTGGGACAAACGACGACGGGGCCGCCGGCAGCAGCCGGCGGCCCCGCAGGGTGTCCGCGTACTAGGGCTTGTCGAACTGCCCGTCACTCGCACCGGAGATGAAGCCCTGCCATCCCGCCCGGCCGAACAGCAGCACCGGGCCACCACGGTCCTTGCTGTCGCGTAGCGCCACTGCGGCCGGACCGTCGGACAGCGGTGCGACCTCCACGCAGTTGGAGGTCTGGCTGCGGGTACTCGTGCGCCAGGGTGCGTCCGCGAGTTGGGCGAGGACGGACGGTGTGTTGCGGAACTCGTTCATCGTTGCGCTCCTGAGGTGAACCGATGGACCGAGTGGCACCGCACGTCCCGACAGCGGGCCGGTGCTGGTCACCGTTCCGTCAGGCGCCCGGAGGATCCGCGGCGTTGGGTCGGCGCCGTTGCCGGACCACCCGCCACAGTGGGCGGGACCGCCGCGCCGGCCAGCCGTCCCGACGCATCCATCAGCCAGGAGAGGGTGTCCGTTGCGGAAAGTGCCGCCGTGCATAGCCACTCGAACACCACTTTATAGCGATTTAGGGTGATTGCCTCGGTCGACATGACGTCGGTGAAGCCACCTTCGATGGCGAGCGTCTCCGGATCGAGGGGATCGGCGAACCGATAGACCGAGAACGCGGTCGGCGGGAGGTACCACTGGCCGATCGGGGTGTCCCGGGGCAGCACGTGCAGCGTGACGTTCGGCAGCATGGCCAGCTCGCAGAGCTGCGTCAGCTGCTCCCGGAGCACCTCGGGCGGTCCGGCCCGGCGGCCGAGTGCGGACTCCTCCAGCACCGCCGTGTAGCGCGGCGGATCGGTCTCCCGGGTGAGCGCCGACTGACGCGCCAACCGGGCCCTGATCTCGGTCTCGATCTCGTCCTCGGCCTCAGGCGCACCGGCGGCCTGGTCGACCTGCCAGGCCGAGGAGATGCGCATCCGCGCGTACCCGGTGGTCTGCAACAGCCCCGGCACCAACACCGGGTTGTACTCGGAGATCTCGGCGCAACCCGCCTCCAGCTCGGCGAAGCCGCGCTGCTGCTGGGTCATCGCCGGGTACCGCTTCAGCCAGCCACGCATGTCGCCGGCCTCGTGGGTGATGCCGAGCAGCTCCAGCCGGAGGGTGTCGTCGACGTGGTAGAGGTCGAGCAGATCCCGGACGTCACCCGGATCGGGTCGGCTGCGACCGTTCTCCAGCCGGGACAGTTTGGACGCGGAAGCCCAGCCGATGCGTTCGATGACCTGGTCGCCGGTGAGCCCGGCGGCCTCCCGCAAGCGGCGCAGTTCGCCGCCGAGCCGGCGGCGGCGCAGGATCGGGCTGGGTACGGCAGGAGGCACAGTGTCCTCTTTTCCGTCGACCGCCGCGGACGCGACGGTAACCGTATGAAATTCGCCCCCCACGGTCAGTATGGACGTCGCGACTGGCGCCGGCGGCACCGGCGGCGGGCGTGTCATCAGAAATACGCAGACCCGACAGCGACTCCGGTCGGCGCGACAGAGCGTCGCCGGCTCCGCCGAACCCGCCCGCCGTACCCGAGTCGCGCCACCGGAGGATCAATGCGCACCGTCCTGAGTCGCCCGGACTTCCGCCTGCTCTTCGGCGGACTGTTGGCCAGCATGACCGCGGAGTCGATCCTGCTGCTCGCGCTCGCCGTCTGGGTGAAGGACCTGACCGGATCGGACGGCCTCGCCGGTGCCACGATCTTCGTCATCCTCGCGCCACGCATGCTGGCGCCGCTGGTCGGGTGGTTCGTCGACAGGTATCCGCGGCGCCCCTGCTTCGTGGTCACGAACCTCGCGACGGCGCTGCTGCTCACCCCCCTGCTCGCGGTCCGCGGCGCGGCGGATCTGTGGCTCATCTACGCGGTGGCCGCGGCGTACGGGTTGTCGAACCTGACCGTCGGGGCGGTGCTCAGCCGCCTGGTACGGGAACTGGTGCCACCGGACCTGCTCGGCGAGGCGAACGGGGCGTTGCAGACGGCCCGGCAGGGGCTGCGGTTGATCGGCCCGCTCGCCGGCGCCGGCCTCTACGTGGCACTCGGCGGCTGGCCGTTGGCCGTGGTCGGAATGGCCGGGTTCCTCGTCGCCGCCGTGGTGGTCGGCGCGCCCGGGACGACCACCCTGCCGGGCAGGTCGTCCGCGCCGCACCCCGGGCCGGGCCCGTCACCCGCGCCGGGCACGTCGGCCGGGTCGGGCGCGCCGGTCGTCCTGCCGGCGGACGGCGTCGGGCACCGACCACGCTGGGCGGCGGAACTTCTCGCCGGGCTCCGCCACCTGGTGGACGAGCCGGCGTTGCGGCGTGCGCTGCTCGGATACGGGCTCGGCTCGCTGGTGATGGGCTTCACCGAGTCGCTGATCTTCGCGTACGTGGACCGGGGGCTCGGTCGGGAACCGGCGTTCGTCGGCGTGCTCTTCACCGTGCAGGGCATCGGTGGCCTGGTAGGTGGGCTGCTCTCCGCCACCGTCCTGCGACGGGTCGGTGAGCTGGGCGCGCTGGCCGTCGGTGTGGCGCTGTTCGGACCCGCCGCGCTGCTGCTGGCGTACCCGAATCTGTGGCTCGGTCTCGCCGCGGTGCTGATGGCGGGTCTGTCGCTGCCGCTGGCCCTGGTCGGGCTGCAGACCCTGATCCAGCGGCGGACCCCACCGGAACTGCTCGGGCGGGTGGCCGCCGCCGCCGAGGCGGCGGTCAGGTGCCCGCAGGCATTCTCGATAGGCCTGGGTGCGCTGGTGGTCGCCCTGCTCGACTACCGGCTGGTATTCGCGTCGGTCGGCCTGGCGACCCTGCTCGCCGGCAGCTACCTCTGGCGCGGTCGCCACCTGAGCCCACCGCCGGAACCGCCGACCGGAGCGCGGGTTCCCGCTCAACGCCGAGCACCCGAGCGGCGGCAGGGGGACGTCGATGCCCGCACCCGGACCCCGACCCGCTCCGGCACAGTTGGTCATGATGGTGTTGCCCGGGTCAGGGCAACACCATCATGATCCACGCGGAACGAGCGCGATCGGCGCGGGCGTGGTCAGGCGGCGATGCTCGCCAGGTGCTGCTTGACCTGGTTGATCGACGGATTGGTCAGCGCGCTGCCGTCGGCGAAACGTAGCGTGGGCACCGTCTGGTTGCCGCCGTTGACCTTCATCACGAACGTCGCAGCCGCCGGATCCTGCTCGATGTCGACCACCTGGTAGGCGATCCCCTCCCGGTCGAGCTGCGACTTCAGCCGGTGGCAGTAGCCGCACCAGGGAGTGGAATACATCGTCAGCATGGTCAGATCCTCCAACGTCGCGCCCGGTGGCTTGCCGATCAAGCACAGGCTATCCGCTGCAACGTTCGGGGAAGCTGCGACAATTCCCCGCTGTGGTGGTTAACTCCGCGTCCGTTCGCGTGCTCGCCGGGCTCGATCCGGAGCAGCGCGCGGCGGTGACCGCCCCGGCCGGCCCGGTCTGCGTGCTCGCCGGCGCGGGCACCGGCAAGACCCGGGCCGTCACGTCCCGGATCGCGTACCGGGCGCTGACCGGTGAGATCTCGGCTCGACACGTGCTCGCGGTCACCTTCACCGCCCGGGCCGCCGCGGAGCTGCGTCAGCGGCTCGCCGTGGCCGGCGTGGCCGGCGTGCAGGCACGTACCTTCCACGCGGCGGCGCTGCGCCAGGTGCGCTACTTCGCGCCCCGGCTGCTCGACGGTCGGGCCATGCCCGAGTTGCTGGACAGCAAGGTCCGGCTGGTCACCCTCGCCGCGGCGCGAGCCGGGCTACGGGCCGACCGGACGGCGGCCCGTGACCTCGCCGGTGAGATCGAGTGGGCCAAGTCCTCCCTCGTCGAGCCGGGCGACTACGTGGTGGCCGCGGCCAAGGCGTTGCGGGAGACCTCGTACGAACCGGCGAAGGTGGCGGAGGTGTTCGCCGCGTACGAGCGGCTCAAGCGGACCGGCGGAGTGATCGACTTCGAGGACGTGCTGCGCGCCGCGGTCTGGGGGATCGAGGAGCATCCGGACGTCGCCGAGCAGGTCCGCAACCAGTACCGACACCTGGTCGTCGACGAGTACCAGGACGTCAACCCGCTGCAGCAGCGGCTGCTGGACGCCTGGCTCGGCGGACGCGACGACCTGACCGTGGTCGGCGACGCCTCGCAGACCATCTACTCGTTCACCGGGGCGACCTCGGCGTACCTGGTCGACTTCCCGCGTCGGCACCGCACGGCCACCGTGATCCGGCTGGTCCGCGACTACCGGTCGACGCCGCAGGTGGTCGGTCTCGCCAACGCGGTCATCTCGCAGGCCCGGGGCACCGAGGCGCGGCTACGCCTGGAACTGGTCGGGCAGCGCCCGCCCGGTCCGGAGCCGGAGCGGCGGATCTTCACCGACGAACCGGCGGAGGCCGCCGCGGTCGCCGCCCGCTGCCGGGCGTTGATCGACGCCGGCACGCCGGCCCGCGAGGTCGCCGTGCTGTTCCGCACCAATGCGCAGTCCGAGGCGTACGAGAAGGCGCTGGCCGAGGCCGGCGTGCCGTACCAGGTCCAGGGGGCGGAGCGGTTCTTCGAACGCGCCGAGGTGCGCCAGGCGATGGTCGCGCTGCGTGCGGCGACCCGGTCACTGCCGGGTGAGACCCCGCTGCGGGCGGCGGTGGTCGAGGCACTCGCCGGCGTCGGATGGGCACCCGACGCGCCGCCGCCGGGCGGCGCCGCGCGCGAGCGGTGGGAGGCGCTGGCCGCGCTGGTGCAACTGGCCGAGGACTACGCGGCCACGCCGGAGATCCTGCCGCTCGGCGTGGCCGCCACGGTGGAACGTCCGGTCACCCTCACCGACTTCACCGAGGAGCTGGCCCGGCGCGCGGCCCAGCAGCACGTGCCGACGGTGGACGGGGTGACGCTGGCCTCCCTGCACGCCGCCAAGGGACTGGAGTGGGACGCTGTCTTCCTGGTCGGCCTGGCCGAGGGCACGCTGCCCACCACGTACGCCCGCACCACCGAGCAGGTCGAGGAGGAACGCCGGCTGCTCTACGTCGGTGTCACCCGGGCCCGGCACTGGCTCTGGCTCTCGTACGCCTCGGCGCGCTCGCCGGGCGGCCGACCCCGGCGGCCGTGCCGTTTCCTGCCCCAACTGTCGCCCACCTCGCCGACCGAGCGGGCCGCCGGGGGACGGACGGCGCGCACCCCGCAGCGGCGGGCCGCGACCCGGATCGTGTCCTGCCGGATCTGCGGCACCACCCTGCTCGCCGGGCCGGACCGCAAGTTGGGCCGATGCGCCACCTGCCCCTCCGACATCGACGACGAACTGCACGAACGGCTGCGCGAGTGGCGGTCCCGGGTGGCCGGCACGCAGAAGGTGCCCGCGTACGTGGTCTTCACCGACGCGACGCTCGTGGCTTTGGCCGAGCGGCGGCCGGGGCGGGCGGAGGAACTGGTCGCGATCGCCGGGATCGGTCCACGCAAGCTCGGCCTGTACGGGGAGGCGGTGCTGGCGTTGGTGGGGGGCGCGACCGTCGACGAGATCTGCCCACAGAAAAGTTTCTGAATCTGGCCGTTAATTCGTTTGCCCTCGCCCCACCGGCCGGCATAGCCTCAGGGCACACCTCGGAAGGGGGCCCTGTTCGGGCTGCTCACGGGGTCTGTGTCCGGGTCGACCACGAGTGAACGTCAAGGAGGTGGCACCGATGGAGAGCTACATCTACCAGCGTCCGACGGCGCTGCCCGTTGCCGTCGCTCCGCTGTCGGCTGCCCCGACGACCGCCGCTGTGCTGGCGGGCGTCCGGGCCACCACCGTCGCTGCGCGACCGTGGGCTCCGCAGGTGCACCGGGCCGAGATTCAGGCCGAGCTGATCCTCGCACCGGTCACGCACGGGCTCCAGGGGAGCAGTGGCTTCACGGGCAAGGGCGTCGATGGCGTCAACAAGCGGATGGACGTCCGCGGTGTTCCACCTCGAGGTAGACCGGTCTGACCACAGACCACCGGCTCACCTCGAGGCCGCGGAACCCGCACACCGGGATCCGCGGCCTCAGTTTTTTTTGCACCGCCGAAGTACGTCGGAACAGCGATCCACGAGATCGCAGTGAGAGAGAGGTGACCGGGCGATGAGTCTGGCGTTGGCCCCGCTCGACGTGAGCGTCGAGGTGGAGGCGAGCCTGCCCTGCCGGAAGTTCGACCCCGACCTGTGGTTCTCCGACTCGCCCACCGAGCTGGAACTGGCCAAGTCGCTCTGCGGGGACTGCCCGCTGCGCGTCGAGTGCCTGGCCGGCGCGGTCGAGCGGGCCGAGCCCTGGGGCGTCTGGGGCGGCGAGATCTTCGAGCGTGGCGCGGTCGTTCCGCGCAAGCGGCCCCGTGGCCGCCCGCGCAAGGAGGACCTCGCCCGTGACGCCGAGCTGCGGGTCGAGGCCGAGGCGCGACTGGCGGCCAATGGTCTCGCCGCGTCGCGCAGCGCTGTCCGGCTGGCTGCCTGACATGTTCCCGATCCGGACCAACCCTGCCGGTGTCGCACCGGCCGAGCGAAAGCTGACCACCATGTTGCACCTTCCGAACGGAGCCGAGATGTACCTACTCCACGAAGCGTTGTCGAGGGCTCGAATGCTCCGGCCTCAGGCCGGTCGCACCACCACGAGCACTGAGGCAACCCGATCCGCCCGCACCATCGCCATGACCGGTCGTGCCCGGTCGGCCCGCGAGCTGGGCGTTCTGTAGGACGAACACCGCAGACGGCGGGCGGGGGCCGCGGGGGGGCCCCCCCCCCGTCGGGAAGGCCGGGGGAGCCGCCCCGGGCGAATACCCGCCCCCAGCGCGCCCGGGTTCCCCCGTGGGGCGC
>NZ_JBAGKI010000083.1:0-23579 GCF_036689795.1 Micromonospora palythoicola
CCGCCTCTACGCAAATTTCCTGGACCTCACCGCCCTACCTCCTAACCTCTGACCGGGCCCTACCTCAAGCAGGGGGTGGGCTGGGATCCCGCACCGGGAGCCCTGCCCACCTCACCGGCCTCCGCACCGGAGGTCGGTCGTCTGAGCCGTCAGCCGGCGGTTTCCGCCGTCGCCGGGGCCTCGGCGGCCAACGGCACGGTCATGGTCAGCAGGCCACCGTCCCGCTGGACGGTGGCCGGCCGGGACAACCGGCGCAGCGTACGCAGCATCGGGGCATTGTCCGCCTGGACGTGCAGCACCATCGCCGCGTAGCCGGCCGACTCGGCCTGCCGGGTCAGCCGGCGTAGCAGCGTCGAGCCGAGCCCACGACGCTGCCAGTCGTCGCGTACCAGCAACGCCAGCTCGGCCTCGTCACCCTCGGCGAGCAGGTTGGCCATCGCGACGACCGACTCCGCCGCCCCGCCGGAGCCGGTCGTCGCGGCGACCAGGGTCAGCCCGCGTGCCGGCTCCAGCAGCCGGCGCAGTCGGGCCGGAGCGGGCAGACCCGCGCCTCCCAGGTAACGGCGCTGCCGGCTGCGCGCCGAGCAGGCCTGATGCAACTCGACCACCGCCGTCAGGTCGTCCGCGACGGCGGGGCGTACGGTCAGTTCGGCACCGTCGGGCAGGACCACGGTGACCTGCTCGGTGCTGCGGCGGGCGGCGGTGGCCCCCAGTTCGAGCAGCGCCTGGGCGCGGGCGTACTCGGCCGGGGTGAAGCTCGGCGCGAGCCGGCGCAGGGTGTACGACCCGCCGTTGGGGTCGGCCAGCAGCATCGTGTTGCCGTCGATCCCGGGGCGGGCCAGGGCCGGCGCGGCCCGCCAGGTCACCTCGTCGGCACCGAGCAGCGCCCGGAGCACCTCACCTGTCGCGTCCGGATCGTGCACCAACCGGGTCGCCAACCCGAGCACCCGGGTCGGCTGGTCGGCCAGGCCACGCGCCTCACTGCGCGCCACCCAGCAGTCCCGCCCCCGGCCCCGTTCGACGGCGGCGAGCAGTCCCGCCTCGTCGAGGGTGTCCGGCGCGTCGACGAGGAAGTCGTCGACGGCACCGTGCTCGGTGGTGTGCACCTGCACGGTGAGGATGTTGACTCCACGCAACGCGAGGCTCGCCGTGAGCACCGACAGGTAGCCCGGCCGGTCGTCCACGGTGGCTCGGATCCGCCACAGCGTCATCGTTGCCTCCCTTCGCCTGCCACCCTCGTCCGCGGCTGTTGCCGGTCGGTTGCCTCACCATGTCCAGCCGCGTCCAGCCCTGCGGTCTGCGTCACAGCCGGTCAGGGGTTGGCGCTCACCGACGGGGTGCCCACCAGGTCGAGCCGGTCGCCGAGGATCACCGCACAGGCGCGGACCAACTGGGCGAGCCGGTCCACCTCGGTCGAGTGGAACGCGGCCGGCGTGAGCGTGTCGCTGTGTTCGCGGGAGACCACCAGGACCAGCCCGGCCCGACCGAACGGCGCGACCGCGAAGTGACCGCCGTCGGGTGCGGTCATCGCCCGGGCGCGCAGCGGGGTCACCTCCGGCAGCTTCGGTGGCACCGGGGTACGCCAACTGGCGTGCCCGACCGTCGCACCGCCACCCCCGGTACGCGACGCCCAGTCGACCGGCACCACCGCGGCGACGGACCAGTCGGCGGCGAGCAGCCCGGGTACCGCGTCGACCAGGGTGGCCAGCCCGTCGGCCGGGTTCGCCGCGACCTGCGCCAGCAGTTCGGCGTCCTGGCCGGTGGTGGTGGGCGCGCCGATCGCCCGCCAGACCCCGTCCACCCGCACACCGGGGATCGCCGCCAGACCGGCCAGCAGCCGTTCCACCCGGGCGGCGCCCGGCCACACCACCGTGAAGTCGTCGACCGCCCGCCCGCCGAGGCGTTCCAGCACGACCACCTGGACGATGTCCGCCCCGGACACGCCGAGGGTGCGCGCCACCTGACCGAGCGTGCCCGGACGGTCCGGCAGGGTGACCCGAACGCGCAGCAACATCTCAAACCCCTCCGCTCGGCGGGCCGACACGGTGGTCGGCAGGCTGGTGTCAGCCTGGCAGTTGACCATTTCGTCCCTGTTGCGGCGGCATGTCCCGAGGGTCAAACCTGACCTTGACAAGCCGCCGGAGCTGCCATGAACTGTCCGGATGACCGAACCGACCGCCGGCTCGCCCGCCGGTCTGGATCTGGACCGGCTCGGCGGCTACCTGTCGGCGCACCGTCCCGATCTGGCCGCCGGCCCGCTGCGGGCCGAGCTGATCGCCGGTGGCCGGTCGAACCTGACCTACCTGGTCCACGCCGGCGATCGCGACGTGGTGCTGCGTCGTCCACCGCTCGGGCACGTGCTGGCCACCGCGCACGACATGGCCCGGGAGTTCCGGGTCATCTCGGCGCTCGCCCCGACCGACGTCCCGGTGCCCGACGCCCTGCTGCTCTGCACCGAGCCGGACGTGCTGGGGGCGCCCTTCTACCTGATGGAACGGGTGCCGGGTGAGGTGTTCCGCAGCCGCGCCCGCACCGACCGGCTCAGCGGCGAGCAGCGACACGGGCTGGCCATGACGATGATGGACACCCTGGCGGCGCTGCACACGGTCGAGCCGACGGCGGTCGGCCTGGCCGACTTCGGCCGCCCGGAGGGGTTCCTGGCCCGCCAGGTCCGCCGCTGGTCGGGGCAGCTCGACCGGTCCCGCAGCCGACCGCTGCCCGGCATCGACGAGCTGCGCGACCGGCTCGCCGCCACCGCGCCGGAGGGGGCCAACGCCGGTCGGATCGTGCACGGGGACTTCCGGCTGGACAACCTGCTCGCCACCGTCGACCCGGTGACGGTGACGGCGGTGCTGGACTGGGAGATGGCCACCCTCGGCGACCCGCTGGCCGATCTCGGGCTGCTGCTGACCTACTGGGACGTGCTCGGCGGCGGCGCTTTCTCCGACGGCAATCCGGTCGCCGACGGCCTCGGGCCGCGCGCCGGCTTCCCCAGCGGCACCGAGCTGATCGACCGGTACGCCGGCCGCAGCGACGTCGACGTCGGTCCCTTGCACTGGCACATCGCGCTGGGCTGCTTCAAACTCGCCGTCATCTGCGAGGGCATCCACTACCGGCACACCCTCGGCCAGACCCTCGGCGAGGGCTTCGACACCATCGGGGGCCTCGTCGCCCCGCTTGTCGCACACGGACTGACCGCGGTGAGGGAGACCTGATGGACTTCGCGTACGACGCCCGGACCGAGCAGCTGCGCACCGAGCTGACCGACTTCCTCGAGCAGCACGTGTACCCGGCCGAACCGGTGCACGCCGCCCAGGTCGCCGCGGCCGGTGACCCGTGGGCCCGCCCACCGGTGCTGGCCGAGCTGAAGGCCGAGGCACGCCGGCGCAACCTGTGGAACCTCTTCCTGCCCGATCCGCGCCACGGTGCCGGGCTGACGAACCTCCAGTACGCCCCGCTGGCCGAGCTGACCGGCCGCAGCCCGCACCTCGCGCCGGAGGCGCTCAACTGCGCCGCGCCCGACACCGGCAACATGGAACTGCTCGCCGAATTCGGCTCCCCCGCACAGCAGGAACGCTGGCTCACCCCGCTGCTGGCCGGCGAGATCCGCTCCGCGTTCTGCATGACCGAGCCCGACGTGGCCTCCTCCGACGCGACGAACATCGCCACGTCGATCCGCCGCGACGGTGACCACTACGTCGTCGACGGCCGCAAGTGGTGGTCGTCCGGTGCGATGGACCCGGCCTGCGAGATCCTCATCGTGATGGGCAAGACCGATCCGGGCGCCGAGCGGCACCGGCAGCAGAGCATGATCCTGGTTCCCCGGGACACGCCGGGGGTCACCATCCGCCGGGGCATGCGCGTCTTCGGCTACAGCGACGCCTCCCACGGCGGGCATGCCGAGATCGACTTCGACGGCGTGCGGGTACCGGCGGAGAACCTGGTCGGTGCCGAGGGGACCGGCTTCGCCATCGCGCAGGCCCGGCTCGGTCCGGGCCGGATCCACCACTGCATGCGACTGATCGGCATGGCCGAACGAGCGCTGGAGCTGCTCTGCCGCCGGACCGTCGAGCGGATCGCCTTCGGCCGCCCGCTCGCCGAACAGGGCGTGGTACGCGAGTGGATCGCCGAGGCCCGGGTCCGCATCGAGCAGGCCCGGCTGCTGGTCCTCAAGACCGCCTGGCTGATGGACACCGTCGGCAACAAGGGCGCGCACACCGAGATCCAGGCCATCAAGATCGCCACTCCGGCGATGGCCGAGTGGGTCATCGACAAGGCCATCCAGGCGTACGGCGCGGCCGGGGTCAGCCAGGACACGCCGCTGGCCGCGCTCTGGTCCCAGGCTCGCACGCTGCGTCTCGCCGACGGCCCCGACGAGGTACACCGCAACAGCCTCGCCAAGCGTGAGCTACGCCGCTGGACCGCCTCCGCCTGAGCGCAGCCGCCCCATGCCGCGCCGAGGCACCACCGCGCTGCCGGCACCGGTCAGCGCCAGCCTCGTAGCCGGCGATTGCCCCGAACATCACGTCCCGTAAACATCGGGGCGACCCCGATGTACCAGGTCGCCGCCTTTGCATCCAGCGAGAGGGCTGCGACACGACGCCTGCCTCGGCACGGAGACGGGGCGGCGGTGCGGCGGCGAGGAGGAGGGGTACGCAGATCAGGCGGACGCGCGCTCGACGAACTCGGTGTCCAGGACGACGTGCGGGGTGAGGATCTCGTCGCCGCGGATGCGGTCGACCAGCAGCCGTGCCATCTGCCGGCCCATCTCCTCCACCGGCTGGAACACCGAGGTCAGTGGCGGGTTGGCCTGCCGGGCGATGGGCTCGTCGCCGAAGCCGACCACCGCCACGTCCTGCGGCACCCGGCGGCCGGCCTCCCGCAGCGTCCGCATGGCACCGAAGGCCATCAGGTCGGCGGCCACGAACACGGCGTCCAGGTCGGGGCAGCGCTCCAGCAGCCCCCGCATGGCCGTCGCCCCGCTCTCCTCGCTGAAGTCGCCGTACGCGATCAGGTCGGGGTTGACGCCGAACCCGGCGGTGCGGACCGCGTCCCGGTAGCCGGACAACCGGGCCAGGCCGGCGCCCATGTCCTGCGGGCCGGCGATGGTGGCGATCCGCCGCCGTCCGCGGCTGGCGAGATACTCGACGGCCTGCCGCGCCCCGCCGGCGTTGTTGACGTCGACGAACGACACCGGCTGCGCCTCGGGGTGCAGCATCCGCGCCGGGCGCCCGCCGAGCACGGTGGGTAGGCCACGCTCCTCCAGCAGGGTGGGCAGCGGATCGTCGTCGTGCAGCGACAACAGCAGTACGCCGTCGACGTGCTGGTTGGTCAGGTGGTGCTCGACCCGCTCCCGCTCCAGCGGCGACTGGGCCATGGCCAGCCAGAGCTGCAACGGTGTCTCCAGCAGGGCGGAGCTGATCCCCCGGACGATGCCGGCGAAGAACGGCTCGGCGAAGATCCGCTCACCGGACTCGCTGACCACCAGGGCCACCGAGTCGGTCCGCTGGGTCACGAGCGCCCGAGCGGCGCGGTTGGGTACGTACCCCAGCTCGGCAATGGCCTGCTGCACGGCGGCCCGGGCCTCCGGACTCACCTGCGGGGAGCCGTTGACCACGCGGGAGACCGTGCCACGGCCGACTCCGGCACGGGCGGCGACCGCGTCGAGCGTCGGCCGCCCGAGCGACCGGGTGCGCTGCGTTGTCATCGTCTGCTCCTCCGACGTCAGGCGGCCCCGGCACCTTCACCAGCGTTGGTGCCGGGCCGCCCGTTACTGGCTGGCCATCGCCCTATTGTGCGGCCAGACCGTTGCGTCGGATCACCTCCGCGTACCACCTGGCACTGGACTTGGGGATGCGGGTCTGCTTGTCGTAGTCGACGTAGATCATGCCGAACCGCTTCGTGTAGCCCCAGGCCCACTCGAAATTATCCATCAGCGACCAGGCGAAGTATCCCCGCAGGGGCACGCCCGCGCTGATCGCCTCGTGCGAGGCGCGCAGGTGAGCGTCGAAATAGGCGAGCCGGTCGACGTCGTCGACCCGGCCGTCGACCACCTCGTCGACGAAGGCCGAGCCGTTCTCGGTCACGTAGAGCGGAAGGTCCGTGTACTCTTCGTGCACCCGGCGCAGGGTCTCCACCAGACCGGGAGCGTCGATCTCCCAGTCCATGTCGGTGACCGGCACTCCCCGGGTGACGAACCGGACGTCCTCGCTGCCCGGCCAGCAGGACTGCGCCCGCCAGTACGGTTCCGGCTCCTCGCCCGAGACCGGCGCGGCCACCACATGCCGGCTGTAGTAGTTGACGCCCACCACGTCCAGCGGCGTGGAGATGGTGGCCAGGTCACCGTCGTGGACGTGGCCGAAGTCGGTCACCTTCGCCAGGTCGGTCACCAGGTCGTCGGGGTACGCGCCGCGCAGGATCGGATCGAGGAAGAACCGGTTGGCCAGGGCGTCGATCCGCCGGGCCGCGTCGACGTCGGCCGGCGAGTCGCTGGCCGGGGTGACCGGGTACAGGTTGACGGTCACCCCGAGCTGCGCCTGCGGCACCGCCGTACGCAGCGCCTGCACCGCGAGCCCGTGCCCGAGCATCAGGTGGTGTCCGGCGCGGACCGCGTCGGCCCCGTCGGAACGGCCTGGGGCGTGCACCCCGGAGCCGTAACCGAGGAAGGCCGAGCACCACGGCTCGTTGAGCGTCGTCCAGTACTTCACCCGGTCACCCAGGGCGTCGGCCACGAGCAGGGAGTAGTCGGCGAACCGGGCAGCGGTGTCCCGGGCCGGCCAGCCCCCGGCGTCCTCCAGCTCCTGCGGCAGATCCCAGTGGTAGAGAGTGAGCCAGGGCTCGATCCCGTTGGCCAGCAGCTCGTCGACCAGCCGCTGGTAGAAGTCGAACCCTTCGGCGTTCGCCGGACCCGACCCGCCCGGCTGCACCCGCGGCCAGGACACCGAGAACCGGTACGACTTCAACCCCAGCTCGGCCATCAGCCGGACGTCGTCGCTGAGCCGGTGGTAGTGGTCGCAGGCGACGTCGCCGGTGTGCCCGGCGACCGTCCGGCCCTCGGTGTGGCTGAAGGTGTCCCAGATCGACGCGGTCCGGCCGCCCTCGTTCGCCGCGCCCTCGATCTGGTACGCGGCGGTCGCCGCGCCCCAGAGGAAGCCGGGCGGGAAGGTCAGCGGCGGACGCTCGTCGAGGACGCCGACGGCGGGCGGGGTGGCGGGGTTGCTCACGACTTGACTGCACCTTCCATGATCCCGCCGATGATCTGGCGGCCGAAGAGGAGAAAAACGAGCACCAGCGGGATGGTGCCGACCGCCGTAGCGGCGAAGACCTGGGAGTAGTCCGTGTAGTAGGCGTACGAGAGGAAGGAGAGCGAGACCTGCAGGGTCGGGTTCTCCGGGGTGAGGATCGCGTACGGCCAGAGGAAGGAGTTCCAGGTCTCCATGAAGGTGAGCAGACCGAGCACGCCGGCCGCCGGACGCAGCGCGGGCAGCACGATGTTCCAGTAGATCCGGAACGTGCTGGCACCGTCGACCCGACCGGCCTCGATCAGCTCGTCGGAGATCGCCTGGCTGGCGTACTGCCGCATCATGAACACGCCGAAGGCGCTCACCAGGAACGGCACGGTCACTGCGTAGAGGGTGTCGTACCACCCCAGCGACTGCATCATGCTCCAGAGCGGGATGAGACCCATCTGGGTCGGGATCATCATGGTGACGATGATCGCCAGCAGCAGCACGTTGCGACCCCGGAAGCGCAGCTTCGCGAAGGCGAAGCCGGCCAGGGAGCCGGTCAGCACCACCGACACGGTGACCACCGAGGAGACGATGATCGAGTTCATCAGGCCCTTGAGGAAGTTGGCCGCGTCGTTGTCGAGCACCCGGCCGAAGTTGTCACCGAACGCGCCGGCCGGGGTCATCGGCGGTGGCACGTCGTTGATGGACTCCAGGCTGCGGGTGCCGATCACGATCATGTAGTAGAAGGGGTAGATCGACAGCAGCGCCGCCAGGACCAGCGCCATGTAGGTGAGTGGACTGGTGCGCCACAGGCGCTTTGAAGCCGAGATCATCGATCTCTCCTCACTTGGCCGCGCGGCGGACGAGTACGAAGTTGATCAGCGACACGAAGACGATGATCATGAAGATGGCCCAGGCCACCGCGGCGCCGTAACCTGCGGTACTCAGGTTGTAGATGCCCTTCTCGTACATGTACATGGCCAGCGTCTGGAACTCCCGCTGGTTGCCGCCGATGATGCTGCCGTTGGCGAAGAGCAGCGGCTCGGTGAACAGCTGCATGCCGCCGATCGTGGAGAGGATGACCACGAAGATGAAGGTGGGCTTGAGCATCGGCAGGGTGATCTGCCAGAACTGCCGCCATGGGCTGGCCCCGTCGATCGCGGCCGCCTCGTACAGGTCCTTCGGGATGGCCTGCATGCCGGCGAGCAGGATCAGGGTGTTGTAGCCGGTCCACCGCCAGTTGACCATCGTGGCGATCGCGGTCCAGGAACTCCACTCCTGGGCACGCCAGTCGATCTGGTCCACCCCGACGAGGCCGAGCAGCCAGTTGAACAGGCCGAAGTCGCGCTGGAACAGCATGCCGAAGACGATCGCGACGGCGGCCACCGACACCACGTTCGGCACGAAGATGGCCATCCGGAAGAAGGTCTTGGCGCGCAGCAGGGTCTGGTTCAGCAGGTTCGCCAGGAAGAGCGCCATCAGCAACTGCGGGATGGTCGAGAGGGCGAAGATGCCGAACGTGTTGACCAGCGCGTTCCAGAAGTACTCGTCGGAGAACAGCGCGGTGTAGTTGTCGAACCCGATGAACGTGTGCTCGCCGACCATGTCCCAGTCGTGCAGGGACATCCAGGCGGTGCGCAGCATCGGATACAGCCCGAAGGCTCCGAAGATCAGAAAGAACGGCGCGATGTAGAGGTACGGGGAGTACTTGAGATCCAGGCGGTTGAAGAGGTAGCCCCGGCGACGCCGGGCGGGGGCGTCGGGGGGTGGTGCTGCTGGCGACGGCGGCGCCGTCGTGGCCGACACGCTCATTCGAGTTTCCTTTTCCAGCGAGGCCCGGGGGCCCTCGCGCAGAGTGCTGCGCGGTGGGGACCGACCGGTGGCGTCCGGGTAGCCCCGAACGCCACCGGAAGGGAATCACTCAGAAGACGCCCTGGGTCTGCGCGTCCTTGGTGAACTGCTCCCAGGCCGCATCCTTACTGGCCTGCCCGTTCTCGAACGCCCGCATCGCCGGCTCGAACGCGTTCTCCTTGACCGCCTGGTGCTTCGGGCCCAGGTGGATCGGCTCGATCTGGGCGACACTCTCGCCGAAGATCTTGCCAGTCGGCGCGTTGCTGAAGTACTCGTTGGTGTAGTTGAGGAAGGCCTCGTCCTTCAGCGCCTCCAGGTTGGTGGGCAGCGGGCCCTTGGCCTTGAAGGCCTCCACCTGGCTGGTGGCGTTGGTCAGGAACTGGGCGAGCTTCGCCGCCTCCTCCGGGTACTTGCTCTGCTCCGGCACGGCCAGCCACGAGCCGCCCCAGTTGCCGCCGCCGCCCGGCACGGCCGCCACGTCCCACTTGCCCTTGTTGGCCTCACCGGAGTTGTCCGCGACGATGCCGAGCATCCAGGACGGGCAGAAGGTGGCCGCGAAGGTGCCCTGCTTGAAGCCGCCGGACCACTCGGGCGACCAGGTGGACGCCTTGGCGGAGATGTCCACCATCGAGGTGGCGGTGTCCCAGGCAGCCTTCACCGCGGGGCTGGAGTCCGCGATGATGTTGTTCTCCTTGTCGTAGAACAGGTCGCTGCCCTGCTGGAACAGCACGCCGTTGGAGACGGCGGTGATCGAGTCGATGAACGCCTTGCCGGTGGCCTGCTTGTACTTCTGGCCAGCCTGGTGGAAGCCGTTCCAGTCCGGCCAGAGCGCCGAGACCGCGTCCCGCTCGGTGGGCAGGCCGGCGGCCTCGAACAGGTCCTTGCGGTAGCAGACCGCGAGGCTGCCGACGTCGGTCGGCAGGCCGATCAGCCGGCCGTCGGGCGCCTTGCCCAGCTCCCACTTCCAGGGCAGGTAGTCGTCGGAGATCTCGGACGACACCAACGGAGTCAGGTCGGCCCAGTTGCGCGGGTTGGCCTTGAACTCGTTGAGGATGCCCTCTTCCAGGGCGGTCACGTCGGCCGCGCCCTTGCCGGTGGCGAGGTAACGGACCAGCTTCGGCCGGTACTCGCCGAGCTGAGCGGTCTTGCGCAGCTCGACCTTGATGCCGGTCTGCTGCTCGTACTGCTTGACGAGCTCGTCGTAACCCATTTCGCCGAAGGTGTCGACGACCAGCTTCTCGGGCTTCTCGCCCTCGGCCGGCGTGTCGTCGTCGTTGCCACAGGCCGCGAGCCCGCCGATAGCGGTGATCGCGGCCAGGGTGGCTGCCGCCATGCGGGAACGCCGCGTGGTGAGGCTCATCCTGACCCCTCTTTCGATGGTGAGGCTGCTTTTGTCTGTGGTGGGGGGTGCCGCTGCGCCTGCCGGCACCGGCTGCGTCAGCCGGCGTCGGCGCCCAAGCGCGCGCCATTGTGATCCACGCCTCTTGGGAACGCTCCCATGAGATTGCCGGCAGGTGTCGGGAGTGTCAATAGTCCAGTGGGAGCGATCCCAGATCGTTACCACGCAGCTCGTTTGACCCGGCAAGCAATCGGAAATGGCTGATAGGTTGCGCACCGACAACGGTCGATGGAGTCGGCGGCAGTCAACAGAGACGCCGCAGCAGGGTGTCGACCCGACCGGCGTCGAAGCCCGCCGGATCGAAGGCGGCACCGACCCAGTCCCGCATCGTCCGATGCTCCGGATGACCCGGCTCGGCCAGCGCGGCGAGCAGCAGCCGATAGCCCTGCGGGCCGCCGACGTCCTCCGGCGGACCGGCCCGCTCCCCGTCGAGGCAGCTCGGATAGCGTTCGTCCGCCTCGGCACCGAAGACGTCCTCCACCAGCAGGTCGTGCTCCCACCAGTCGCCGAAGTCGTAGGTGTAGTGGAACCGGCTGCCCTTGCCGACCACCGCGTCCAACCGCACGTCCAACTCGTCGTGCAGGGCCAGCTCGCCGTCGGGGTCGGGCTCGCCGTACTGCACGCCGTCGATCTCGAACGAGTGCAGGTGGCAGTCCCGCCAGCCCATGGCGTGCTGCACCACCCGGTGCAGCCGGTCCAGGGTGTAGCCGCCGGGTACCAGCACCCGACGCCAGATCGCCGGACGAACCCCGGACAGGGACATCCTCAGCTGGAAGATCTGACGCGGCATGGGTGTCCCATCCTCCCTCGGCATAGGCTGCGAGCATGATCTGCCGAGCGTGCCGGGCGCGGCGGCACGACGACTGCCCGGGCCGGAACTGGTGCGACTGCCAGCACCGTACCCCCCGACCGACCCCTCCCGTCACCGGTCCGGCCGGCGAATGAGCGACAGAGCGCCGATTTCCGTCCTCTGGCCGGACCCGTCGCCCGGGCCGGTGGACGACGACACGCTCATCGCCAGGTACGGCCGCGCCGACCGGCCGCACCTGCGGATGAACTTCGTGACCAGCGTCGACGGCGCGGTCAGTCTCGACGGTTACTCGGCCGGGCTGTCCGGCGCATCGGACAAGCGGGTCTTCGGGCTGCTCCGGATGCTCTGCGACGCGCTGTTGGTGGCCGCCGGCACGCTGCGCCACGAGGGTTACCGGGCCATCCGGCTCGACGAACGACGCCGGGCCTGGCGACGCGCGCACGGGCTGACCGAATACCCGACCCTGGTCGTGGTCTCCGGCACCCTTGACCTCGATCCGGCCCAGGCCGCCTTCGCCGACGCACCGGTACGTCCCGTGGTGCTCACCCACCGCAACGCGGCGGCACCGCCCGGCCTGACCGACGTGGCCGACCTGGTGCGCCACGGTGACGACCGGGTCGACCTGGTCACCGGGCTGGCCGAACTGCGCCGACGCGGACTCGGTCAACTGCTCTGCGAGGGCGGACCGCACCTGTTCGGCGCCCTCACCGCCGCCGACCTGGTCGACGAGGTGTGCCTCTCGATCGCGCCGCTGCTCGCCGGGGCCGGGCCCGGCCGGATCACCGCCGGCGCCCCGAGTCCCGCCCGGGGCCTGCCGCTGCGGCACGTGCTCCGCGCCGACGACGGCACCCTGCTGCTCCGCCACGCCCGGCACTGACGGGCGACCCGCACGACCGTTACCGAAAAGACCGCGAGACCGCAGGTCAGCTCACTAGCGTAGACCGGTGTCGGGGGGCTGGGACGGGGCGTACGAGGTGGTCGAGCTGCGCGTCCACGGCGTTTCGGGAGCCGCCGCCGAGACACTGCTCGACCATCCGGTGGTGACCAGGGTCGCCGGTGACGACAACGCCGGCTTCTACCGTCCCCGGCCCGGCTTCGGCGTCAGCGACCGGCCGCAGGCACTGCGGGTCGAGGCGTACCGGTGGGGGGCGCTGACCGCCGGCGGCGCCGTGCGTACCCTGTCGCTGCTGTTCCTGCTGCCGTTCATGCTCGTCAACCTCGCGGTGTGGACGCGGCCGGCGACCGGTGGAGCCGGCGGTGTGATCGGTCCGCTGTGCCGGGTGCTCGCCGCCACCCTGACCGCCGCCTTCATGCTCTCCGTGGTCGGCGTGACCGTCGACATCATCGGCTGGCAGTGCGTTCCCTACCAGCCCTGCCTGCGAGGTCGCGGCTACCTGTCCTGGCTGGCCCACCTGCCGCTCGGGCCTCGCCTGGCGTTGCTCGCCCTGGTGCCGATCGGTGCCCTGCGGCTGCTCTGGTGGCTCGGCGAACGGTCGGCGCGGGTGTTCGAGGCGTTCCCGGCCGCCCGGGGACAGGACCGCACCAGCGGCGGCGAGGACCGCATCGACAGCCCGGGCTTCTGGAACGACGAACTCGTGGTGCACCGGTTGCGCGCCATCCACGTCGCGGTCGGGCTGGGTGTGCTCGACGCGAGCCTGCTCGCCGCGCCGGTCCATCGTCATCCCACGCCCGTCGCGTACCTGCTCTTCGGTGCGAACTGGGTGTTGCTGGCGGCCGGTGTGGTCCTGCTGCTGCGTCCGGCGCGCGCCGCGCCGGACGGCCCGGGCCGGGGACCGGTCGACCTGCGCGGCATCCGGCCGCTACGGATCGGCGCGCTGGCGCTCACCGTGCTCGTGCTGTTCCACCGCGCGGTGGCGGTGGAACCGGAGCCGCCGCACGGCCAGTTACCCGGGTACGAGGGCGCGGTGGCCGGCCTGGTGGCGGTCCAGGCCGCGCTGCTCGGCGCGCTCGTCGCGGCCACGCTGCACCAGCGGCGGCGCAGCCGCACCGTCGGCACGTCCTGGCTGAGCGGGCTCGCGACGCCGCTCTTCGCCGCCACGTCCATCGCCGTCTCGTACGGGTTCGCCGCCGCCCTCGTCTACCGGATCGCCGACCTGCTCGACCGCGGCGACATCCCGAATCCGGCCCGGCTGGACCGGTCCGGCGCGCCACCCCTGGAGCCGCCGGTCTCCTACCGCTGGGCGGCCCTGGCCGGCCTGATCACCGTCCTGGTCGTGGCCGCGACGGCGCTCTGGCGCATCCAGGTGTCCCGGCGGCGGCGCCGCCAGGTGGCCGAGGAGATCGTCCGACGCGACTTTCCCGACCCGCCGCCGGAGGCACTGCCCCGACGCGCCGCCGTTCGGGAGATCGTCGCCCGGTCCGCGATCGCCGAGCATCTGGGGCCGGTGCTCACCGTGTTCCTGGTGCTGTCGATGGTCGGCGTCACGGTCGTCGCCCTGGACCTGATCGGCATCGGACCGTCGCAGCTGAGCCGACGGCTGGCGGGGACCGACGGCGAGGCGGCCACGGACCTGGCCCTCGCGACCGACGTGGGTATCTACGTCATCGGCCTGGTCGGGCTCGGCGTCGTGGTGCTCGGGCTGTTCTCCTACCGCTCCGAGGAGACCCGGCGCACGGTGGCGGCGATCTGGGACCTCGGCACGTTCTGGCCGCGTACGGTGCACCCGTTCGCGCCACCCTGCTACGCCGAGCGGGCGGTACCGGAGCTGGCCAAGCGGGTCGCCGCGCTGGCCGACCAGGGCGGGGTGATCCTCTCCGGGCACAGCCACGGTTCGGTACTGGCCGCCGCCACCCTGCTCCAACTGCCGTCCCGGGTGCTGCCCCGGGTGGCGCTGCTGACCCACGGCAGCCCGCTGCACCGGGTGTACGCGCGCCTGTGCCCGGCCTTCTTCGGCAGCCCCGTCCTGACCGAGCTGGGCGAACGGATCGGGTGGCGCTGGGTGAACCTGTGGCGGGACACCGACTCGATCGGCGGACCGATCTTCTCGGCCCACCGCCCCGGTCAGCGGCCGCGGGTCACCGGGCCCGCCGGCACGGTCGACCGGCGGCTGCGCGATCCCCGTGGCATCACCGTGCCGCCCGACGACACCGTCCCACCCCCGGTCGACCGGCACTGGCCCTACCACACCGACGAGGCGTACGAGACGGCCGTGCGGGACCTGGCCGGGCGGTTGCGGGCGGGAGCCGGCACGAGCCCGGACCCGACGACCTGACGCTCGACCAGCTGCCCCACGCAGCCCGGACACCCGCCGTCAGAGTCCCATCGCCGTGCGCGATCGGCACGGTGTCGTTACGTGGCCTGCGCCGCGTCGCGTGGCGGCCTGTCGTACTCCTCCGGCAGGATGCAGGGCGTGTGTGCCGACCGCGACGACCGACCGAGCGGAGTAGCCCGATGATCGACCAGGGGTTCGACGGCCCGGGCGAGGGGGTCGGCCGGGTGCTGGGCACCGCCGACGCCACTCCCCTGCAGTTCTGGACGGCGGTCGCCCCGAACAGTTATCTCCAGCTCGACGACGTCGTGGTGACCCGGCGGGAATTGCCCGACCGGGAGCCGGTGACCATCGCCGGAGTGGTCACCCAGGTCCGGGCGCGGCACGAGGGCGCGCAGTTCGACTCCGACGTGTTCGCCATCGCCGACGGCACGCTGCCGGCGCAGGTGCAGGAGGCCGCCGAGATCACCACCACCCGGGTCGATCCCGAGTTCTACGTGCCGCCGCAGCCGGGTGCCGTGGTGCACCGGGCCGAGGGCGACGCCCGCGCCCGGGCCCTGCACTTCGACCGGATGGAACGGCGGATCCCGATGGGCACCGGCCGCGACGGTGTGCCGGTCTACCTCAACGCCGACTTCCTCGACGGCAGTCGGGGCGCGCACGTGTCGATCTCCGGCATCTCCGGGGTGGCCACCAAGACCAGCTTCGCCACCTTTCTTCTCTACTCGGTGTTCCGCTCCGGCCAACTCGGCGGCGACGCGGTGAACGCCAAGGCGTTGATCTTCAACGTGAAGGGTGAGGACCTGCTCTTCCTCGACCACCCGAACGCCCGGCTCGACGATCCGACCCGGGCCGCGTACGCCCGGCTCGGCCTGGCCGCGGACGCCTTCCCCGACGTGCGGGTCTACGCGCCGCCCCGGGTCGGTGACTCGTCCGGCACACCGGACGTGAGCAGTCGGCTCACCGGCGTCGACAGCTTCTACTGGACGCTCGCCGAGTTCTGCGCGGACCGCCTCCTGCCGTACGTCTTCGCCGACGCCGACGACGAACGTCAGCAGTACACGATGGTGGTCCACTCCGTCGCCGCCCACCTGGCCCGGTACGCCCAGCCCGCCGACGGCGGCGTCAGCATCGACGGTGTCCGGCTGGGCAGCTACGGCGACCTGGTCGACCACGTCGTCGAGCAGCTCAGCGACGACGAGACGCGCGGTGACTGGGCGGGCAGCGCGGTCGGGCTGGGCACGGTGAACGCGTTCGCCCGCCGGCTGATCGGCAGCAAGAAGGACCTGTCCCGGCTGATCCGCGGCGATCTGGCCACTCGCCGTCCGCACAGCATCAACACCTCGGAGTCCGCTCAGGTCACCGTCGTCGACCTGCACAACCTGCCGGACCGGGCGCAACGTTTCGTGGTCGGCGTGACGCTCAAGACCGAGTTCGAGCGCAAGGAGAAGGCCGGCACCGCCAAACCGCTGCTGTTCGTGGTGCTCGACGAGCTGAACAAGTACGCCCCCCGGGAGGGCTCCTCCCCGATCAAGGAGGTGCTGCTCGACATCGCCGAGCGGGGCCGCTCGCTCGGGGTGATCCTGATCGGCGCGCAGCAGACCGCGAGCGAGGTGGAACGGCGGATCGTCACCAACTCGGCCATCCGGGTGGTCGGCCGGCTGGATCCGGCCGAGGCGTCCCGCCCGGAGTACGGTTTCCTCCCACCCGCCCAGCGGCAGCGCGCGCTGCTGGCCAAGCCGGGCACGATGTTCGTCAACCAGCCGGACATCCCGGTACCGCTCTGTCTGGAGTTCCCGTTCCCCGCCTGGGCGACCCGGGTCTCCGAGGCGGGAGCCGCGCCGTCGCAGACCCTGCGGTCGATCACCCAGTCCGCCGACCCGTTCGCGGTCGTCGGCTCCGGTGGTGGCACCGACGACGACATCCCCTTCTAGCGGAGGCTGACCCCAATGAAGATCCTGCACACCTCCGACTGGCACGTGGGCAAGGTCCTCAAGGGACAATCGCGGGCCGAGGAGCACAAGCAGGTGCTGGCCGGGGTCATCGAGATCGCCCGGCGGGAACGGCCCGACCTGGTGGTCATCGCCGGTGACCTCTACGACACGGCGGCACCGACCCCGGAGGCGACCCGCCTGGTCACCCGGGCGTTGACCGCGCTGCGCCGCACCGGCGCGGACGTGGTGGCGATCGGCGGCAACCACGACAACGGTCCGGCCCTGGACGCGCTGCGCCCGTGGGCCGAGGCCGCCGGCATCACGCTGCGCGGCGGTGTGCGTGAGGATCCGGCCGAGCACGTCATCGACGGCACCACCGCCGACGGGGAACGCTGGCGGTTGGCCGCGTTGCCGTTCCTGTCCCAGCGGTACGCGGTCCGGGCGGTGGAGATGTACGAGCTGACCGCCGCCGAGACCACCCAGACGTACGCCGACCACCTGGGCCGCATCCTGGCCCGGTTGACCGAGGGTTTCGACGAGCCGGACCGGGTGCACCTGGTCACCGCCCACCTCACGGTGGTCGGCGCGGCCACCGGCGGCGGCGAGCGGGACGCGCACACCATCATGGGTTACGCGGTGCCCGCCTCGGTCTTCCCCGGCACCGCGCACTACGTGGCGCTCGGGCACCTGCACCGCGCCCAGCGGGTGCAGGGGCCGTGCCCGATCCGCTACAGCGGCGCCCCGCTCGCGGTGGACTTCGGCGAGCAGGAGAACGTCCCGGCGGTGACCCTGGTCGAGGTCACCGCGACCACGGCGGCGCGGATCCGCGAGGAGCCGGTGACCGCGGCGACCGCGCTGCGCACCGTACGCGGCACCCTCGCCCAGCTCGCCGAGATCACCCCGCCGGAGGGCTGGCTGCGGGTTTACGTGCGCGAACAGCCCCGCGCCGGTCTGCGTGAAGAGGTGCAGCAACTGCTTCCCCGGGCCCTGGAGATCCGCATCGACCCGGAGCTGGTGCCGGCGCCCGGCACCGGCACCCGGGTGGCGCAGCGCTCCGGCCGCTCGCCCCGGCAGTTGTTCGCCGACTACCTGGACAGCCGGGGGCATGTCGACGAGGGCGTCCGGGAGCTCTTCGACGAACTGCTCGAAGAGGTCGATCACTGATGCGGCCGATGCGACTGGACCTGGCCGGCTTCACCGTCTTCCGGGACGCCACCACCGTCGACTTCACCGACGCGGACTTCTTCGCCCTGGTCGGACCGACCGGTTCGGGCAAGTCGACGGTGCTCGACGCGATCTGCTTCGCGCTGTACGGCACGGTGCCCCGCTGGGGCGGCACCCGTGGGCTGGGCAACGCGCTCGCGCCGTCGGCCACCGAGGCGCGGGTCCGGCTGGTCTTCGAGTCCGGCGGTGCCCGCTACGTCGCCACCCGGGTGGTGCGGCGGGACAGCCGGGGCAACGTCAAGACCGCCGGCGCCGGGTTGCAGCTGATGCCGGAGGGGTTCGACGTCACCAAACTGGACACCGGGCTCAGCCCGGAGGATCTCGGCGAGGTGGTGGCCGGCACCCCGGCGGAGATGGACGCGGCCGTGCTGGCGGCGGTCGGCCTGCCGTACGAACAGTTCACCAGCTGTGTGGTGCTGCCGCAGGGCCAGTTCGCCGATTTCCTGCACGCCCGCCCGGCCACCCGGCAGCAGATCCTGGTCAACCTGCTCGGTCTCGGCGTGTACGAACAGGTGCAGCAGCGGGCCACGACCCGGGCCGGTCAGGCGGAGGCGAAGCTGGAGGCGGTCGACCAGCTGCTCGCCGGGCTGTCCGACGTCGACGACGACACGCTGGCACGGGCAGCCGGTCAGGTCGACCGGATGCGTGAGCTGGCCGGGTCGGTGACCGCCGCCGTACCGGACCTGGAAGCGGCACGTACGACGGTGCGGGAGGCCAACGCGGCGCTGGCCACGCTCGACGCCGAACTTGCCGCGTTGGACGAGGTCCGGGCACCGGACGGGGTGGCCGAGGTGGCCCGGGCGGTGACCGCGACCCGGGCCGAGTCCGACGCGGCGGCGGCCACGGTGTCGCTGGCCGAGGAACGCGAGGAGAAGCTGCGCGGCGAGCTGGTTGCCGCCGGCGACGAGAGCGCCCTGCGGATGCTGCTGCGGGCGTACGCCGACCGGGAGCAGCTGTCCGTCCAGGCGGAGCAGGTGCGGGCCGGGATGGAGGCGGCCGACGCCGAACACGACGCGGCGGTGCGGGCACTGGCCGGGGCGCAGGCGGCGGCCGAGCGGGCCGAGGCGGAGTTGGCGGCGGCGTTCCAGGCGCACGAGGAGGCGAAGACCGCCGACCAGGCGACGGCGTTGCGGGCCCACCTCAGCGACGGGGACGCCTGTCCGGTGTGCGAGCAGCCGGTGGCCCGGGTGCCGACGGTGCCGGCCGGCTCGGCGGTGGCCCGGGCGGTGGCGGCCGGCAAGGCGGCCCGGGCGGCGAGTGAGGCGGCCCGGAAGCTCGTCACCGAGCGGGACGCTGCCGCACGTGACCTGGAGCGGGTGTTGCTGCGCGCCCGCACCGAACACGACGGACTGCGGACCCGACTCGCCGAGCTGGACGAGCGGCTGGCCGGTGCCGCCACCGCCGAGGCGCTGCGGGCGCGGCTGGCGGAGCTTGCCCGGCTGCGGCAGGGGCTGGACGAGGCGACCACGGCGCTGCGGGCGGGCCGGGACGCCGCCCGGCAGGCCCGGGCAGCGGTCGAGGCGGCGCAGGATCGGCTCCGGACGGCGTGGCGGCGCTTCGACGACGCCCGTGACGCGGTCGCCCGGTTCGGACCGCCGGCCACCGACCGTGACGACGTCGCCGTCGCCTGGGCCACGTTGGCCGAGTGGGCACGGGAGCAGGCGCGGCACCGCCGGTCGGAGCGGGACGGGCTGGCCGGTGCGGTGGTCGAGGCGGAGACGGCGGCCAGCGCGGCGGCGGACCGCATCGCGGGCATCTTCGTCGACGCCGGGCTGCCCGCCCCGGACGATCCGGTCCGCGCCGCCGCCGTCGCGGTGGAGCGGGCCGAGGCCGAGCTGCGCCGGTTGACCGAACGACGCGAGCAGGCCGGTGCGCTGCGCGAGCAGCGGGCCGGGCACGAACGCGAGGCGCAGGTGGCTCGGGCGTTGGCGGGGCACCTGCGGGCCAACAACTTCGAGCGGTGGCTGCTGGCCGAGGCGCTGGATCTGCTCGTCGACGGCGCGTCGGGAATCCTGCGGGAACTCTCCGGCGGCCAGTACGACCTGGTCCACGACAAGGGCGAGTTCTACGTGGTCGACCACCACGACGCCGGGCTGCGGCGCGGGGTACGGACGCTGTCCGGCGGCGAGACGTTCCAGGCGTCGCTGGCCCTGGCGCTGGCGTTGTCCGAGCAGTTGGCCGGGATGTCCACCACCGCGGCCAGCCTGGAGTCCATCGTGCTGGACGAGGGCTTCGGCACTCTCGACGCGGCCACCCTCGACACGGTGGCCGCCACCCTGGAGAACCTCGCCGCCCGGGGCGACCGGATGGTCGGCGTGGTCACCCACGTGCCGGCGCTGGCCGAGCGGATCCCGGTCCGCTTCGAGGTGCACAAGGACGCCCGCTCGGCCCGGGTGGAACGGACCGGCCGGTGATGCGGGCGTGAACCGCTTCTTCGTCGACGCCTGGGATCCCGGCTACGGCGCGTCGTTCGAGGCCGCGCCGGCCGGTCCGGCCGCGCCGAGCAGCGCCCAGGTCGAGGCGGAACACGAGCTGCCGGCGGTGGACTGGCGGGCGATCGGCCCCCGTCCGGATGTCCGGGCACCGGACGTGGTGCTGCTTGTCGACGGAGTACGCCGGATCGACGCCAGCATCTGGACGGCCGAGGAGGACGGCGGCTCGTTTCCCGGGCTGGCCGCCTCGTACGCGGCTGGGGTGGTGCGGTGCGACCTGGACCGCGGTGCCGCGCAACTGGCCGGCGCCACGGTGGAGCGGGGCCTGTTCACCGCCAGCCCGTCGGCGACCGACGTGGTGGCCGGCAACGTCCGCTACCCGGTGCACCGGGTCGGCGGCACAGGTGAGCTGGCCAAGCTGCCGGCCGCGGTGCAGGGTCCGTTGACCGCCCTGGAGGTGCGGGTGTCGGCCGCCGCGCGTACCGACGACGACCTGCTGGTGGTGGACGGGCCGTTGCGCAACCGGCGGCAGCTGCCGCGCACCCTCGGCTACATCAAGACCCAGCACAGCCAGTACCTGGACGCCCGGCTCACCGCCGTGGTCACCGGTCTGCCACCGGGCCACCGCTCGCCGGTGTTCCGGCTCGGCACCGCCTGGGGCGGCTGGTCGTGGTATCTGCGGCTGCCGGTGGCCGCGGGCGCGCCCTGGGCCGGCATCGTGCGTCTGGAGTGCTCCGCCGACCTGGAGATCGCCGAGGCGGTACGGCTGGCCGACCTGTCGCTTGTCACCCTGCCCCGCTTCGCCTCCAGCCCGTACAAGGACCCCCGGGCCCCACAGAACCTGGTGCCGATCGCCGGGCTGGAACGGTTGCTGCGCTCCCGCCTGGGTGACGCGCGGCTGCTGCATCGGGCGCTCACCGTCGCCGCCCGCACCGCCGCCGCCCGGGCCGGCCGCTGATGGGTCGGCGGCGCGACGGCGACCGGATCACCGAGCCGGTCGACACGGGGCTCGCCGAACTCGTGCCCGATCCGGACCGGTCCGGCTCGTGGACGCTGCTGCTCGACGGCGCACCACAGTCGCACGTGGACCTGACCGACCCGACGCACCTGGAGTTCGAGTACGTCCGTCGGCTGGCCGCCGCGATCGACCTGGTGGCACCGGCGGGTGCCCCGCTGCGGGTGCTGCATCTGGGTGGCGGTGCGCTGAACCTGCCGAGGTACGTCGCCGCCACCCGCCCCGGCTCGACGCAGCGGGTGGTCGAGGTGGACGGGGCGCTCGTCGAGCTGGTCCGGCGGGCGCTGCCGTGGCGGGCCGATCCGCGCCTGAAGGTACGGGTGGGTGACGCGCGGGCGGTGCTCGCCTCCGGTCGGGAGGCCAGCTACGACCTGGTGGTCGCCGACGTGTTCGCGGGTGCCCGGACACCGGCCCGGCTCACCTCCGTCGAGTACGCCGCCGAGGCTGCCCGGGTGCTGCACCCGGGGGGCTGGTACCTGGCCAACGTCGCCGACGGCCCGCCGCTGCGCCACGCCCGGGGACAGGTGGCCACCGTGCGGGCGGTGCTGCCCCGGGCGTGTCTGGTCGCCGACGCCGCCGTGCTGCGCGGCCGGCGCTACGGCAACCTGGTGCTCGTCGCCGGCCGGCAGGATCCGCCGGTGGCCGCGTTGGCCCGCCGTGCCGCCGGTGACTGGTTTCCCGGCCGGGTGCTGGCCGGGGCGGAACTCGACCGCTTCACCGGCGGCGCCGTCGTGGTGCACGACGACGCGGCCGTCGACTCGACGCCACCTCCGCCGGGGATTTTTTCCGTCCGACGTTGATCCGTTCGCTGCCGCCTTCCGTACCAGTCAGCAGCCATGCCCGTGGGGGGACGGCTTTCTGTCCAGGGACGTCGGAGGTCTGCATGCACGCACTGGCGGTCGGTTGGCAGGGCGACCGGGTGCGGGTGGACTGGATGTCCGCCCGGTCCCAGTCGCGGCCGACCACGTCCACCCGTGGGGTCGACTCTCGTGCGGCGGCTCGCCAGAATAGCCCGGTGACGCCGCGACCCACCCCTGGCCGCCACCAGGCTTCCACCACCGAAGCCGCCCATTCCGACCAGTTGGTCCGCACGCTCTACGCGGAACACGCCGGGCCACTGCTGATGTTCGTGATGCGGCTGACCGGCGGAGACCGGCAACGGGCCGAGGACATCGTCCAGGAGACGCTGCTGCGGGCCTGGCGCAACGCGCATCGGTTGGGCGCGCAGGGACAGGGGTCGCTACGGCCGTGGCTGGTCACGGTGGCGCGACGGATCGCCATCGACGAGCACCGCAGCGAGCAGGCCCGCCCGGCCGAGACGTACGACCGGGACCTGACCGCGTTCGCCGAGGCCGACAGCACCGACCGGGTGCTGCGGTCGATGACGGTGGCGGACGCGCTGCGAACGTTGAGTCAGTCGCACCGGGAGATCCTGGTGGCGACGTACTTCCGGGGCCGGACGGTGCCGGAGGCGGCCGAGGAACTCGGTCTGCCGCTGGGCACCGCGAAGTCGCGGGTCTACTACGCGCTGCGCGCGCTGCGCACAGCTCTGCAGGAGAGGGGGGTGACGGAATGAGCCGGGTTGACCACATGGACGTCGCCGCGTACGCGCTCGGCGTGCTTGACGAACAGGACATGGAGCGGTTCGAGGAACACCTCGCGACCTGCTGGGCCTGTGCCGCCGAGCTGGAGACGATGGTGCCGGTGGTCGGGCTGCTCTCCGACATCGACGAGGAGTCGATCACGGCATTGGAGCAGACCCACTCGGATCCGGTCCTGCTGGACCGGACGCTCGTGGCGCTGCGTACGCACCGTCGGCGGGCCCGGTTCCGGCAGGTCCTGGCGACCGCGGCGGCCGTGGTGGTCTTCGGCGGGCTGACCGGTGTGGTGTTCAGCAACCTCACCGACAGCAGCACGCCACCGCCGCTCGCCGGGCCGACCACGGCCCCGGTGAATCCGCCGGGCGACCGCCCCGGCAACCCCAGTGGTCCGGGATTCGGCGGTAACGAGCAGGAGGGTGAGCAGGTCGACGTCACCGACCCGGCCACCGGCGTCGAGGCCACGTTCTGGCTGACCTCGAAGGACTTCGGCACCAAGATGGACTTCAGCCTGGGCAAGCTGCCGGGGCCGCGCACCTGTCGCCTGGTGGTGGTGCGCGACGACGGCTCCACCGAGGTCGTCTCCACCTGGTCGGTGCCGGACGGCGGGTACGGCACGAACGCCAACACGCAGAAGCTGGCGCTGTCGGCGGCCACGTCGACGAAGCGGGACGACATCAAGCAGTTCGAGGTGCAGGAGATCGATTCGCGGGGTGCCACGGACACTCTGGTGACCGTCCCAGCGGCCTGATCCACATACCCGGAAGGCCCGCCACGACTCCGAGGCGGGCCTTCGGTCATTCCCCGCGTCAGGCGACTCAGCCCCCCGGGGATACGGCCACACACCGACACAGAA